>CAZQTF010000041.1:0-10465 GCA_964596135.1 uncultured Saprospiraceae bacterium
TTGACGAACAGGTTGAATTCCTTATTAACTTTAATTACGAAAGAGGAAACTTTGATGATGGAAAAATTAGAACGAATACCAACGCGACAAGACATTGCAGAAACGTATCAGGCGATTTCTGAATTTGTGCATTACACACCTCTTCTTACTTCGGAAAGCCTGAACCAGATCTCTGGTGCCGAGCTTTTTTTCAAATGCGAAAATTTCCAGAAAGTCGGCGCCTTTAAAATGCGTGGTGCGAGCAGCGCTGCCATTCGGCTGACGGATGAAGAACTGGAACGGGGGCTGGCAACGCATTCTTCCGGCAATCACGCGCAGGCGGTAGCTCGTGCGGCACAATTGCTGGGCGTTCCTGCCTATATCGTTATGCCTGAAAATGCACCTTCTATTAAAAGAAACGCTACGCTGAGCTATGGTGCGGAAATCATCCCTTGCGCCCCCATGATCGAGGCACGGGAAACCACCCTGGCAGAGGTGCTGGAAAAAACAGGCGCAACTTTTATTCATCCATACAATGATTACAACGTCATCGCGGGGCAAGCCACTTGCGCTTATGAATTGCTACAGGACGTGGAAGAGTTGGACACCATCATGGCGCCCATCGGCGGCGGTGGATTGATGAGTGGCACTGCTCTGAGCACGCGCTACTGGTCGCCCGGCACCAAAGTAATCGGTGCTGAACCAGCAGCAGTTAACGATGCTTTCCGATCTTTCCACAGTGGTCAGCTTGAAACCAACGCCACTACCAATACCATCGCCGATGGATTGCGCACCAATCTGGGTGAAAAAACTTTCGAGATCATTCGGATGCATGTGGATGACATTCTTACTGTGTCGGAAGAGGCAATCGTGGAAGCAATGCGCTTGGTCTGGGAACGTATGAAGATCATTATCGAGCCTTCCTGTGCGGTACCGGTGGCGGCAGTTTTGCAAAACAAAGAGCGATTCGCCGGCGAAAAAGTAGGAATTATTCTTTCCGGTGGCAATGTTGATTTGGATCATCTGCCATTTTAGATCAAAAAAACAAAGCTCCCGAAATTACAAGAACTTCGGGAGCCTGTTCAAAAAAGTTAGAGTTTTAGGAGCTTATCTCAAAGAGAAAGCGAGGTATTTTAATTTTTTATTTGCGTTCAGTAAGTTCGCTGTCGTTTTTGCTTGCTGAAGAGTTGTTGTCCGAAAAACGGCAATTTTTAGTGATTGCTTCACAAATGCCAGTTTCTTCCAGGCTGTTGTAAATGCTGTTCTGCTTGATGTAAGACAGATTATCAATGAAATTGCAACCCATTAAGATAGGCATTGACTCGCCGCGGTTTCCTACATTCAGGATTGCTGCTCCGTAAGTTGCTTCATTTTGCTCAAACAGGCAGTTTTCGATCATTGGGCTGGATTTGCCCGCCGTGCCATCGTTGAAAATAGCGCCGCCATCAAGATCAGCGCGATTCGCGATGAACTGGCAGTTGCGGATCATTGGGCTTGCTTCGCCATTCTGGGCGAAATTGTACAAACCTGCACCGTCGCGGCTATAGTTGTTTTTGAAAATACAATTTACGATCGTCGGATTGGATACACCGTTGGAACCATCATTGTACCAACCTGCCCCACATCTCTTTTTGTCGCCTTTGGCTGCCGTCACGTTGGCGACACCGCCCGTAATCACGAAACCATCAATCACGGTAGCTTCGCTTACGTTTTTGGTGTACACGACTGTGTAAGAGTTGTCTTCGATCGAGGGGGATCCAATTTCTCCGCTCAGGATAGTGAGGTTAGTTCTCCAATTGCGTTCATCGGCATCGTTTTCTAATCCAGAAAAGCCGCCGATAAGCTGAACGCCATCAGGAATAACAAAAGAAACAGTACGATCGCTACTCTTTGTAGGAAGGTACTTACCGGCTGCGACCCAAATTTGGTCACCATACTGTGCCATCTGCAGCGCCTGCTGCAAATCACCTATCGCATCGGACCAGGAGGCACCAGTACCATTGCTACCCGCCTTCACGTACAGGATACTACCCGCACTTAGGCTAAGTACAGCAAGGGAAAACACTGTGAATAAAATTGCTCGTTTCACGCTAAACTAGTTTTGAAGTTGGTAAACAAGTTTCAGGAAACCCACGAGGAGTAACCTGCTGGTACGAAGCCTTAAAAAAATGTTCTACGCTAAGCGGCTTTCGTATCCAAAAGCGTCAAACGAAATGTACAAAAGTTGGATAAAATAAAATAATATGGGATATTAGTTAATGGGACTATTGCAATGATGGTTTGTCAGACCATCTGTTGGGATATTTCTAATGATGGTGCTAAGATAGTTATTTTTCACTCATTTCTGCAAGCGATGTTGAAAGAAAATTGCGAAAAAAGTGAGATTTGAAAAGTGTTTTGAGGGAACGGTCGGTTTTTTAAAAGAAGCGGTTGCAGACTGGCTGCTGCGAAAAAATAGAAATTATCGGAATGTTGATTTTAATGTTGAAATGCAAATGCAGGGAGAATCGAGCAAAAGTATGTTTAGAATGCGGATGCCCTTTGAGTGTAATATGCTTATAATCAAGGAATCGTCTCTTTAAAAGAGAAACAATCGAAAATAATCAAATTTTGAGTAGTTCTTTTCCGTTTATTTTAATACGCCATCTTTCCAATAAAAATTATTTTAAGTGTAAAAAATTGTTATTCAGATTTTTGTGCAAAATTTAAAAATTTCAACACGTTCCAAATTTATTCGGGGCAGGAACCTTTTGAAAGACATCATTTTGCATCAAATCTGACATTCCAATAAAAAAATCTTAAAAAAAAGTGACTTTACTTTGTTTTTAACGTATATTCGTATGTAAAATATCTTCTACTGGATTTTATCCAATCTACAGGAGAGAATTATCAGGCTATCACTTAAAGGAAGAAACAAACAAGTTGCACGCACGCCCAATTGCTTACTTACCGAGCTTTGAGCCTTCTTCCGGCTTTATTTTCTAATAACAGGTCTAATATTGAGGTTGTTGGCATAATAGTTGTCGCTCAAGAGGGAGGATGTTAATTTTTAGTGACAAACTCTACGTTCAAGCGAATATTTTTTTATTTTCGGCGGTGGTATTTTTATAAATTGCCGCCAACATGCTGATGAACTGAAGAAAACTAATTCACGAAAAACTAAACCGCAAGGCCTTGAAAAAAAGAATCTATCCGTTACTATTTCTGCTCTTCCTTACTGGCTGGGCACTACAGGCGCAGGACATTCACTACTCCCAGTTCTACAATACGCCTATGAATCTGAACCCTGGGCTTACCGGTATTTTCCGAGGAGACGCCCGTTTTATGGGAAATTATCGTCAACAATGGACACCGTGGGTACACTACCTAACCTTTACAGGAGTTGCCGACATGAAGTTTTATCCCAAAGCACCACGCCCGGGATTCTTCTCCGGAGGAGTGACTTTCAACTACGACCAGGCGGGTGTGTCCAAACTTCAACTGATCCATCTGGGCTTGAGCGGCTCTTACACCCGTCGGCTGAGCAACCATAGCTATCTGACGCTGGGAGCGCAACTCAGCGGCAATCAACGTGGCTTCAAACTGGGGGCGCTCACCTTCGACGAGCAATACGACCCCGGGCGCGGGCGCTTCGACCCCAATCGCGATAACGGAGAAGTAACACTCACCAATACAACTAATTTCTTCCTCGATTTTGGTGCAGGAATTAATTTCCGCATCCAGCGCCTAAGCGATGCCGCGCTGGTGGATGAAATGAAGCACCGCAGCAAGCTCGATGTCGGTATCGGGATTTTCCACCTGAACCGTCCTGACCAGAGTTTTTTTGATGGCGATAAATCACGCCTGTTGGTGCGCTATAGCCCTTATATTTCAGGAACTTTACAACTCGGAAGCAGTGGATTGGACCTGGTTACTCATCTCAGCGCTCAGGTTCAGGGACCTTACCGAGAGTATCTGGGAATGCTGGGCATGAATATTCACTTAGAAACCACACCTGGCAAGCAATTTTCGCTGCAGCCGGGAATTGGCTATCGCTTTGATGATTTTGGCGATGCACTGTATCCAACGCTCCAGGGATCGCATAACAACTGGCGTGTGGGCTTGAGCTGGGATGTTAATGTGTCGGATGCCAAGGTTGCTACCAATCAGAACGGTGGTCCTGAAATATCCATTCAATACATTATTAGCAAACCGCTGCCGAAGTTTAAGGTCTGCCCGCTGATTTAAAATGAATCACTGATGATTGTTTATTGCTGATACAATTGCCAAGCCAATTAGATGCAAACAATCCTTAATTTATAAATTTTACTTTGACTGGTTTCTACTACTGCCCCAATTGTCACATTTTTTAAAACCAGACTATCACAATATTGCTATGAGCAAATCACTTTTTTCTATCCCGATACTACTGTTTTTGGCATTTCAGGTCAGTTATGCCCAACCTTCCATGCGCGACTGGCTGAAAGTAGCCGATGCCGCTTATGATACCAGCGACTTTTACAACGCTTTTCGCTATTATGATGCCGCGCTTAAATACAAGCCAAGCCCCGAAGACAGCCTGCGGATATTATTCAAATACGCTGAATCCGCCCGGCAGTTTAATGCTTTCTTATATGCCCGAAAAGCTTACGAGCAGGTGCTCAACAGCCCGTTGCCCAAAGCATATCCGCTTACGCTCAGTAGTTTCTGGCTGGCAAAAATGGAGCAGCAACTTGGATTATATGACACGGCGGCTATTCATTATCAATATTTTATAGAAAAAGTAGCAACCCCCGGAAACCGGGAAGCTGAAAAATTAACGGAAGCCCAAAAAGGCTTGCGCGATTGCACTTTTGGTGATCAGGAATTGAGCAAAGGAACGGAGCTGACAATAGACACCATGCCCAGAGGCATCAACTCGGTATACTCTGACTTTGGAGCAATCGTTTGGAATGATACCTTATATTATACCTCTTTCAGGTTTATTAATGATAAAGATCGGAACTATCTGAAGCAGAAGCGGCACTTCAATAAAATTCTGACTTCTACTGGTAGCGCTGCTGGCGTTCCATTGCCTGATTCTATCAATATCGAAGGGGATCACGTAGCGCATACCGCGTTCAACCGCGACGGTTCAAGAATGTATTATACTATTTGCGAATATAAAGACAAAGGCTCGGCAGAAGTGCGCTGTGATCTTTACACGCGACAGCGCAATGCCAAAAGCGGCTGGAGCGAGCCTAAAAAACTGACAATCAACCTTGCCAGTGCCACCAATACCCAACCAAGCGTAGGGTACCTGGAACGGGCTGACCAGGAAGTACTGTTTTTTGCTTCCGATCGGGCCGGTGGGCAGGGCGGTTTGGATATCTGGTGCGGGAATATCAACAAAGATGGCGATGTAGTCACGGCGGAGGCAGTCCGCGAAGTCAATACACCCGGCAATGAGGTGACGCCTTTCTTTCTCAATTTGACCCAAACGCTTTATTTCAGCTCAGACAACCGGGAAGGCATGGGCGGCTACGATGTGTATGAATCTTCGCCACGGGGTACTACCTGGACGGTGCCTAAGCACGTTCGTTTTCCGGTTAGCACCAGCTATGACGATTTGTACCTGAGCCTCAAAAACGACGGCACGATGGGCTATCTCTCCTCGAATCGCTTAGGTGCTACGTTGATTGACGAAGACAAAGAAGCCTGTTGTCTGGATATTTTTAAATTTGATATGCAGGTAGAACTATTGGTGCAAACCTGCAACCAGATGAACCAGTCGCCGCTGGTAGGCGCTACCGTTGAATTGTATGATGTAACCGGAGGAACGAGTCAATTACTTGGAAAACAGACCAATGCGAAGGATAATCGTTTTAATTTTTCGCTGATGCCGGGCAAAAAATACCGCATTCGGGCGATGTACGAAGGTTTTCGCACGGCAGAAGACAGCCTGGAAATCAATACGATAGAATTCAAAGACCGACGGCTGGTAGAAAAACCGCTTTGCCTTGGACCACCTATTGAATTACAGGTAAATACCTTCAAAAAACACAATGATCAGCCATTACCGGGCGCGATGGTTGAGTTGTATGAAGCGACGCCATCCGGTGAACAATTGGTTGCCACTGCAGAAAATAAGACAGGCAACAACTTTGTTTTTCAGGTGATGCGCAACAAGCGCTACAAGGTCAAGCTTGCCCGTCCTTATTATTTTTCCGAAACGGAATCTGTTGATCTTACCCGACCGGAGTTTGCCAATGTGACAGAAGTGAAAAAAGATGTCTATTTCCGGCAGGAGTTGGAAATTGTCGTGATTGACAGTTCAAGCCGGCAGGTGATCGCCAATACAACGGTGCAACGGCAGGAGCTAACCGACCGTGCGCCAATCAGTCTGGACCGAAAATCCAACCCGAACGGTGAAACTTTCCTGTACGACTATCAGGCGTTTGATATGGACAAACGCTATCGTTTGGTTGTGACCAGCCCCGGCTATCGCTCCGATTTTGTGGATTGGCAGTTCACCGAGGGAATGAAAGTCTTTAATGAAGGGCATTTTGTGGATACCATCCCGTTGGTTTTTGAGATCAAAGATGTAACGCTGTATTTCGATCACGATAGCCCCGATCCGAAGACCCGTAACAGCACGACCGATAAAAAATACGACGAAACGATTAACGCCTATTATCGGCGCAAAGGCGAGTTCATTCGCCAGTTGTTTGGCACCGATCTCAGTAAACTTTCGCCGCAGGACAGCCTCGAGCGGGCACGTTATGAAAACTTCTTCGAACGCGAAATGTACGTGGAATCTATTTTAAACATTGAAAGACTTGCGGGGAAAGTATTTGACGAACTGGCAAGAGGCAAGTCCGTCGAGTTGACGATCCAGGGTTTCTGTAGTCCTTCGGGAGCCAGAGGGTATAACCAGATATTGAGTGAACGCCGGATTGACTGTGTTGAGAATTATTTGCTTGCCTACGGCAAAAATGGAACAACAATGACCGATTTTACGGAAGGCAGGAATCCGAAGCTGAAAATCAATAAACAACCCTTTGGTTTCGACAAAGTAAATCCCCAAATACGCCGTTTGCTGGCGGGAAGCCGCAAAGATGCCGTTTACAACATTGCAGCCTGTTTAGAGCGGAAGGTCGTGGTGGGAAATGTAATTATCAAATGACCTTAATCCTATGAATGCAACATACTATCAAAAATACACCACTGTGAAAAAACGCAACCTACTCCAGTTAGCCCTATTCCTGGTTATGGCGATCGGCTTGCCGATGGTCGCAAAAGCCACTCACATTGTGGGTGGCGAAATTAGCTACGTTTGTCTGGGCAACAATCGCTACGAAGTTACCCTGCGGGTATATCGGGATTGTGTCAACGGGCGCGAGCCGTTTGACCAGCCGGCGTATATTGGTATTTATGATTTGGAAGGCGACCTGATTGACACACTCAGGGTTCCGTTCAAACGGGCTGCCCAGATTGACGATACGCTCGATGATCCTTGCCTGGTGAACCTCAGCCGGGTTTGTATTGATACGACTACGTACAAATCTATTGTGACGCTGGATCCTAACCCCGATGGCGGCGCTTACCAGTTTACGTATGTGCGTTGTTGTAGAAATAAAATCATCAAGAACATCGAACGCCCTGAGGAAATGGGCGCAGTGTATGATGTATTTCTAACAACAGAAGCCATTCAGAAATGCAACAGCAGCCCTAAATTCAAAAATATTCCTCCCATTTATATTTGCGCCGGCGATACTTTTAATTACGATCACGGTGCTCTTGATCCTGATGACAACAGTATTCTGCGGTACAGCCTTTGCACGCCGATTTCTGCCGGTTCTATTTCCAATCCGAAGCCGATACCTTCATTTGGCAATACCAATAATGGCCCGCCTTTCGATGAGATCATCTGGGCGGAAGGGTATGGACTGGAGCAGGTTTTTGGACCTTCGAGTGTACCCTTGCAGATTGATCCCAATACGGGCGTTATGACGGCGATTCCTTTGATTCAGGGAACATTTGTTGTGGGTGTCTGTGTGGATGAATTTGATAAGGTCACCGGACAATTGTTGTCGCGCACGCGGCGCGATTTTCAATATACGGTTGGGGTTTGCCAGCGCAAAATTACCGCTGATTTTGAAGTAAACGACACCTGCGGACTCGATGTAAGATTTACGAACACCAGTACAGGTGCTAATAACTTTATTTGGAATTTTACCTCATCCAATACGACCTTCTCTTCCACGATCGTTTCGCCAATCATCTCCTTTCCGGAGACAGGCGTTTACACGGTGACGCTGATTGCCGAACCAAACGATCCCTGCCGGGATACAGCAGTGCAGGAAATTGTGGTCAGTGAGAATACAATTGACATTGACATCGGTGTTAACCCGATAGATTGTGAAACCACGTCAGTGCTACAGTTGAACGATTTATCTTCCGATTCGATTTCTAATATTATTTTTAGAGAATGGGTAGTTACATACGGGGATTTGGTCACGCTCACTTTCAGCGCCAAGGATACGGCACTCATTTTGCCACAAGGCGTTCAGGGCACGGTACAATTGACCATCAGATCTGCGAACAATTGTTCTAAAACGATTTCCCAATCTTTTACTACCGGTGAAAATCCCATCCCCATAAATGTCATTCGGGATACAATCTTTGCCTGCGTAGGCGATATTGTAGAATTAAATCCAGATGGCGATCCCAGCGATGGGTATGTTTATAGTTGGTCGCCGGGCGATGCACTCAGCGATCCTGCCGCCGTCAATCCAACTTTTATTGCTGCCCAAACTGCCACTTTTACGGTAAAAATAGCGCCGACTACGCCGGTCTGCGAAGCAACCAAAAATGTGCTGGTGATCGTCAATCCGAAACCAACGGTAAATTTGGGCGAAGATCAGATGGTTTGCCTGCGCGACACCGCCACTTTGGTCGCTAACGTCAGCGGGGGGGCAGAGCCTTATTCTTTTGTCTGGAGCGATGGCTTACCGGCTGTGCAAACCCAGCAAGTAGTGCCACTGTTTGCTGGTGATTACAGTGTAACCGTGACAGATGCCAATGGTTGCAGCGCTTCGGATACTGTTATGATTGGTGTCAAAGTCGTACCCGCTGTGATTGCCATTTCTGACAAAATAGCGATCTGTCAGGGCGACACAGCGAAACTGGATGCGATTGTCAATGGCGGCACACCGCCGATTCAATATGTTTGGGATCAGGGGTTGGGCGAAGGTCAGATGCAAATCGTTACGCCTGACATTACGACGACTTATCGGGTGGTGGCAACGTCGGCGGATGGCTGTACAGCAACGGACAGTGTCGTTGTTAATGTAGATCCGATACCACCGTTGAATGTTGTCCGCGTCGAATGCGCACCGGATCGGCAAACCTATTCGGTTGATTTTACAACCAATACGGATAGCGTCAGAACGACATCGGGCACAATTGTTCGAAATGATTTCGGATCGTTTACCATTACTGGTATTTTAAGTGGAGAGGCAGTTACTATCAGCGTTACCTATTTTGCTTCCGGTTGCGAGCGTTCTTTGACTATACTTGAAAAATGCGATGATTGCCCAGATATTAATCCTCCGGTGAGCGGCGGCGACAAAACAATCTGCGCAGACGAAATAATTCCGACGCTAACAGTATCCGTAGATGCCGGGCAAACGGCAGACTGGTACGATGCGCCCTTCGGTGGAAATTTACTCTTATCAGGATCAACCAGTTTCACCCCGACTGTTGCAGGCGTTTATTACGCCGAAGCAAGACTGGATACCTGCATCAGCAATTTGCGCACAGCGGTGCGATTGACGATCAATCCTTCTCCAATAGTGCAGCTTGTCGCCAATGATACAACCCTTTGCAGCGGCGAAACAGCTTCAATTTCCGTCGAAATACAGGGAGGAATTACGCCGTTTACATATGTCTGGAGCGACAATTTTACCGGAGAAGAACGAACAGAGATGCCGACGGCGACGACGCCCTATTCGGTCACGGTGACGGATGCGACCGGCTGTTCGGGCGAAGCGGATCTGACAATTGTTGTCAATCCCAACCCAACGGTGGCGGTGAGCGCCGACCGGACGACGATTTGCGTTGGGGAATCGGCGAATCTAAGCGCCGAGGGCAGCGGCGGCACGGCGCCATACACCTACAGTTGGAGCAATGGATTTTCAGGAGAGAATCAGGCGGTCAGCCCGGGTGATACGACGCTTTATGTGGTCACGGTGACGGATGCGAACGGCTGCGGAGGCACAGATTCGTTGAGGATCAACGTACCGGAAGCGGCGGAGGTGACGATCGTATCAGATAAAATGAGCATATGTTTGGGTGATTCGGCGGTGATTACAACCACGGCGAGCGGCGGGTCCGTACCCTACACGTTCAACTGGGACAACGGCATCACCGGTTTTGTGCAGGTGGTACGACCGACGCAAACCACGACCTACTCGGTCACCGTGACGGATGGGAATGGCTGCCGGGATACGTCCAGGGTGACGGT
>CAZQTF010000041.1:10565-18132 GCA_964596135.1 uncultured Saprospiraceae bacterium
ACTCGGTCACCGTGACGGATGGGAATGGCTGCCGGGATACGTCCAGGGTGACGGTGGAAGTGACGCCGGGTCTGGAAGTGAGCATCAGCGCGAGCGCGGGGGATACGGTGCTTTGCGTCGGTGAATCAGCCACCCTGACGGTGAATGTAGACAATGGTAATGCGCCGTTTACATATGTCTGGAGCGACAATTTTACCGGAGAAGAACGAACAGAGATGCCGACGGCGACGACGCCCTATTCGGTCACGGTGACGGATGCGACCGGCTGTTCGGGCGAAGCGGATCTGACAATTGTTGTCAATCCCAACCCAACGGTGGCGGTGAGCGCCGACCGGACGACGATTTGCGTTGGGGAATCGGCGAATCTAAGCGCCGAGGGCAGCGGCGGCACGGCGCCATACACCTACAGTTGGAGCAATGGATTTTCAGGAGAGAATCAGGCGGTCAGCCCGGGTGATACGACGCTTTATGTGGTCACGGTGACGGATGCGAACGGCTGCGGAGGCACAGATTCGTTGAGGATCAACGTACCGGAAGCGGCGGAGGTGACGATCGTATCAGATAAAATGAGCATATGTTTGGGTGATTCGGCGGTGATTACAACCACGGCGAGCGGCGGGTCCGTACCCTACACGTTCAACTGGGACAACGGCATCACCGGTTTTGTGCAGGTGGTACGACCGACGCAAACCACGACCTACTCGGTCACCGTGACGGATGGGAATGGCTGCCGGGATACGTCCAGGGTGACGGTTACGGTGAGTCCGGCATTTCAAATAACCATCACAGCCGATGATGAGAGTATTTGTGAGGGCGATTCGGCAACGTTGACCGCCGGCGTGATTGGAGGCATTGAACCTTATAATTTTTTTTGGAATACGAGTGAAACCTCGGCTTCGATCGTTGTGTCAGAGGCTGGCAATTATTCAGTTACCGTTACCGATGCTACTGGTTGCTCCGGCTCGGATGACATTGAAATCACAGTGACGCAACCACCGGTTCCGACTATTTCAACCGATATTGAAGAGAATATCGTTTGTGCTGGCGATCCGGTTGTGCTTTCAGCTACTTCGGTTGGAGGTACTGGTAACGTGACTTACACCTGGAGTAATGGTATTACTGGTACGCAGCAAACGGTTAATTTATTGGAAACGACAACGTATATCGTGACCGCAACGGATGAGAATGGCTGCAATGGGGTGGATTCGGTGACGATCCAAATTTTCCCGATTGTGATAGCCGAGGTAGAAATAACCTCACCCCGGGATACAATTTGTCCGGGCGAAACAGTCAAACTTCGGACAACTGCTACCAGCGGCACAGAACCCTTTACTTTTGAATGGGATAATGATCTCGGCATGGGCGCTGAGAAAGAGGTGTCGCCAAGTATTACAACTACTTATAATGTAACGGTGACCGATGGCAATGGCTGCATTAATGTAGCTTCGGTGACAATCGTCGTGGCGCCGGTCAACGCTACTGTGCCGCAGGAAACGATCGTGTGCTTGCCTACGGACGACGGTGTTCTGACGGTAACAAATCTCGATCCGACGCAGGTACTGACTTACCAATGGTCGCCGGAAAATGCCATTATCGGCGCGAGCAATACGCAAACGATTACTGTTGATCCAACGATTTCCAATGCGTTTACAGTGGTCGTCACCAACCAGTTTGGCTGCCGCGATACGTTGGAAGCGGGCATCAACATTCTCAATTTGCCGGCATTAATTAACGCGACTGTCAATCCTGACACGATTAATCGTGGTGAATCGGCACAGTTGGATGTAACGGGTTGCCCGGACTGCGATTTCGCCTGGACACCCGCCGGTTCTTTGAACAATCCAAACATTGCCAACCCAACGGCATCACCGGAAGAAACGACCATTTACACCGTTACAGCAACACTGGGCATCTGTACTGCGCAGGATACGGTGACTTTGTTCGTGCGATTCTGTGATCCGGCTGTGTATTTGCCCAATGCATTCACCCCCAATGGCGACGGGGTTAACGACATTTTCAGGATGCGCAGCAACTCGCTAGATCAGTTGCAAAGTGCGCTGTTGGTGGTGTATAACCGCTGGGGACAGGAGGTGTTCAGAACGACCGATCCGAATATCGGTTGGGACGGAACCCTCAACGGGCGGCAATTGCCACCAGACGTGTACGGTTGGATTATACGAACTACCTGCCCCGATGGGCAACGCTATGAAGCTCAGGGCAACGTGACACTGCTCAGATAAAAACGGATTTTTTCAGGAAAATGCCGGACCTTTCGCACCGAGAGGCTCGGCATTTTCGTTTTTATCAAAATTGAAAATCAAAACAGCATGAAATATTTGCTTACGCTTTGCTTCGCCTGCCTTTTTCTGCTGAATGGTCACACTCAAATTCATCCTCAACGAGCTGTGGTACGTCTGGATACATTCGCGAATGCGGTGTCGGGAAATTTGATTATTCCCATTACAAATCCCGAACCATTCCTGGCTTATGCTTTGGTATGGCGGGGCGAAGCATCGCCATTGCAAATTCGTTTTTCGAGCGATGGGTCCACCTGGAGCGACTGGCAAGTCGTACAGGAAGATGGACACACAGAGCAATCGGCGGATCGTCACGTCAGCGAATTGTATTTTACCTCAAAACAGCATCACTTTTTTCAGGTTTTGCATGCGAATGTGGATACAGAAATTCATTTTTACAGCCCTGACGATACGCCGGAAATCAGCGTGCAAAACGTCGAGCCGCGTTCCAACGAGTGCGCCTGCGCCCAGCCGACATACCAAAACCGCGCTGCATGGTGCCCGAATGGCAACTGCCCGCCCAACCCGGCGCCAAGCGTTACCAGCGTTACCCATTTGATCGTGCATCACTCCGCTGGCACCAACGAGTCGAGTGATTGGGCAGCAATGGTGCGCTCCATCTGGAATTTTCATGTAAACGTGAATGGTTGGTCGGATGTGGGGTACAACTGGCTGATAGACCCCAATGGCGTGGTATACGAAGGTAGGGGTGACAACATTCTGGGCGCACATTTCTGTGGTACCAATAGCGGTACCATGGGTGTTTGCGTATTGGGCGATTTTACCAACATCGAGCCAACCGAAGCGGCAAAAAACAGTTTAGTAGCATTGCTCGCCTGGAAATCCTGCGACCGGAATATTGATCCCCTGGGCAGCGCTTTTCATGCTGCTTCTTCCCGGAATTTGCAAAATATTTCCGGGCATCGGGATGGCTGTAGCACGGAGTGTCCGGGGAATGTACTGTACCCACTGCTGGGAAGCATTCGGCAGGGGGTAGTGGATTTTATTGCCAATAACTGCTCGATTGCCACAGCGGTAAAGCCGGTTTTGGCACTGGATGCAGTACAGCTTTATCCCAATCCTGCGGAAGAGTTATTATATTTTGCCTTTAAAAGTGAATGGAATGGACGATTCATGCTTTCTATTCTCGATATGACTGGGAGAAGGTTACAAACATTGGTAAATGAAAAAGATCAGGAACAAATGCATCAGCGCATCTCCATTGCATCATTGCCGGCGGGCGTTTACACCTTGGTATTGAAACATGATCAGGGTGCCGCCGTTTTTAAATTTGTAAAAAATTGATAATCAAAGTTTCAGTAAGGAGCAGCCATTCCATAAGACCCTATGGTAGTCATTACCTGCATAATCTCCATCGGAGTCATATAATATTTGTCGAGAAAATCTTTCGATGATTCGTAATTAGCAGCAGCGCTGGGATCGGTACGAACGTACTCCGCGTATTCAAATAACTGCCAGCCGAGGCTATGATAAATCACCTGTTCGTCGGTAGAGCGTTCGTGCGTTGCCCGAAAATCGCTGTTTAGCGCGTACATTAGCCCGAATTTCAGTAATTGCCAAAAGCCATACTGCTGGTAGTGCAAAGTGTGCCCCAACTCGTGTGCCAGGATGGCTACCTGCGCATCGAAGGGTAGGTTTTTCAGCAGGATTGGCTCCATGCTCTCCATACTTTTGCTGCTGACAATCACCCGGAATTCCCAGTTTTTTCTATTGCCGAACATCGTGAACAGATTAGGGCGGGACGACAATGGGATCAGCGCTTTTTTGTACACAAAATTGATCCGAACGTCTTTGAGTTCAGGGAAATAGCGCAGCGCGAGCAGCGTTTGCAGCTCAAAACCCGGCAGCAGCGTTTTGTTATTGCCAAATTCCTTTTGCAATTCGTCTATTTGCATAGCCCAGTAAAGTGAGTCCAATTGGCGGACGGGCATGATTTTAGAGGCTTCGAGCTGTTGCTTCGGTTCGATTTTGGGGAACAGCAACACTGCCCCAAAAAAAACGGCTATCCCCAGTACGAAAAATAGGAGAGGGCGCAAGATTTTTTTGATCATGGCGATTTAGGTTTGTATCAGGTGGTGGTAAAGATAAAATTTCCCTGCGGATTTGCCACAAGATTTTCCCATCCGACTCGTTCAGCATTTTGTCATGCAAGTGCGTCTGATGCAGTTATCTTTTGAACGGATTTTGTATTTTTGCAATATCATTTAGAAAAAATAACCCACCAGGCGTTACTTCAGCATCATTACTACGTCTTAAGGCAAACCTCGGTTTTGAAATACTCGCAATGAAAGTCGCTAAGTGTTTCATTTAATTATCTTGTTTAACTGAAACATTATCAATATTTTATAAATCTAAAACCGTTTAACCAATTATGAAAAAGTTATTGTTCAAGGTTCTGTTTCTGTTGTTTTTATCAATGGCATTCCTGACCAGCTGTACCGAAGATACGACAACCGGCGGTGGCGGCGGCACCCCCATTCCACCGTTGGCAAGCCTGGTCGCAGAAACCGATTTTATCAGCAGCAATGCCGAAGTGGATGCTGGCGCTATTTTCAAAGTAAAGTTGAGATTGCAAACCGGTAGCAGCGATCTGAAATCCGTGAAAATCCTGGAAGATGGTGTAAATTTGGCGACCACGCGTTTCTCCGTCAATGGCGGCGCCATTACGTCGAATAATCCTCTCCTGATTACCGGCACTTCCAAAACCGGTGCAACTTATGAAATTGCGATCGAGGCGCATGATGGCTTTAAAGTGACCAAACGCTATACCTTTGAAGTAACGGATGACAATAACCTCACCGATGCGGTATTTGTGGATATTACCACCAAAGGTGAGCAAGTGTCTGTACTTACTGGGAAGTTATTGCTCAATCAGGCGGGTCCTGATGGACAGGGCGGATTAGACCTTGACACGGGCGAAAGCGTGGGCAGCATTCTGGGAAACACCGGTAACCCGGCGATTGATACTTCCTACAAGCGCGCCGAAATCAACGACGAAGGTATTGATCTTGGTAAGCCTCTTGCTTCCAACTGGTTGCGGCAGATTTCCGGCACCAACGGCGCGGAAGTTCGCTATATAGGGGGCTCGATGCCGGAGAATTTCGATTTTGACAATGTGAAATTCAGGGAGGAAATCGTTGCTGCTTTTGATAATGGTAGAAAATTCACCGCCAAGGACTCTACCGGCGAACTGATTAGCGACCCACTGAAAGTTGGCGATATCCTCACCGTGAAGCGCGGCGACAAGTACTACATGATCAAAGTGACCAAGATTAATATTACGACTAATGACAACAATGACAGCTACGAATTTTCGATCAAGAAATAAGACCGGTAAATAGAATTTCGTTAGAGACCTGTCGGGAGCATTCCGGCAGGTCTTTTTTCGTCATCGCGATAATTCCACATTTTCGCTATTTTTGCACGAATAATTTTGTGAGATATGAGAAAGCTGCTTGTTTTGATTGTAGTTTTTTGTTTTTTTACGGGCGTTGTCGTTGCGCAGTGCGACCTGGCGTTCAACGAAGTTGATCCTTTTGACAGTACGCGTTTGGTAGCTGCCAAACCGGTGCCGGTAGGCTATCAGATTCCCAGCCAATACACGCTGGAAGACGGTAGTTTCAAGATGATCGAAGAAGGGAAAATCCTTTTTACCTATGCCGAGAACGATACGATCAATACTTTTTTTATGACGCTGGCGCTGGCGGAGCACAATTACCATTCCATTGAAACAGGTTACAATGTGTGGCTGTTGTTGTCAAACGAACGGGTAGTCGGCTTGTATAATGTTCCCGATAAGGGCGAATTTAATAAAAACACCAACATGCGCATTTATCAGCACACTTGTGTGGTGCCGCTGGACATGTTTTACGTGCTCACATATTTCAAAATAGAAAAAATCAGGGTGGAATACAAAGGTTATAAAAAGACCCTCGAAATCCTACCTGAACAACAGAGTGCTATCCGGGAAGCTATCCGATGCGTGGGCGAAGCTGTCGGTTTGTATCCGGTGAAACCCTGATGCGTGCTACAATCTTTTGTAATCGAAAGAATCAGCCCAATTTTTTTGCTACTTTCCGCGCTATTGCAGGATTAATGGAATCGCTTTGGCGAAAACTATCCAAATGATTAACTTTGCGAACGAACATTCGTTTTTTATGCAATGTTGGAGGATTAGAATAGTGCACAACTGTATCTCCATTATTCTAGAATGTCAACATTTCATTCCAGACGTCTAATATTCTGAAAATGAGCAAAGAAGGTACCGTTATAACTTTGGTCGCCGATAGCGTTGCTTCTATCGAATTTTTTCATCCGGCACATAATTCCATGCCCGGACATCTGCTGGCACAGCTTGCGCAGGCAATTTCGGATGCCGGTCAAAACGATCAGGTGAAAGTGATTGTTTTAAAAAGTGCAGGTGATCGTACTTTTTGCGCGGGCGCCAGTTTTGATGAATTGGCTGCTATCAGCGATTTTGAAACCGGAAAACGCTTTTTTATGGGTTTTGCCAATGTGATCAACGCCATGCGCAAGTGCCCGAAGTTTGTCATTGGGCGTATACAGGGCAAGGCGGTAGGTGGCGGCGTGGGACTGGCGGCAGCAACGGATTACTGCATTGCTTCGCATTACGCGACGATCAAGCTGAGCGAACTCGCGGTGGGTATTGGTCCGTTTGTAGTAGGTCCAGCGGTAGAACGCAAAGTGGGTACATCCGCTTTTATGCAATTAGCAATTAATGCTACCGAATGGCAAACAGCCGAATGGGCAAAGGAAAAAGGCTTGTACAATGAGGTTTTCCCCACAGTGGAGCAGGCAGATGCTTACATTGCCTATCTGACGGAAAAGCTAGTGCATTCTAATTCCGATGCCATGCAACAGCTCAAAAGAGTATTCTGGCAAGGAACAGAGCATTGGGACGAACTGCTTTCGGAACGCGCAGCGACAAGCGGACAGTTGGTATTGTCGGATTTTACCAAAAATGCGATTGCTGCTTTTAAACAAAAAACATGAGTGGTGTTTAAAATAAATCTCCCAAAGATGAGTCATTTTGATGCTATTATTTATCAATTTCTTGAAATTGTTGAAAATCAACTAAAAGAAAATAACCCGCCAGAGACGCGCGAGACGCTGGAGCGTTTAAAAGGATTGGGATGTAACGAAAAAGAAGCCAAGCTGATGATTGCTCAGTGCGTCGCCGATGAGATGTACGCCGTTATGGAATCCAATGAGCCTTACAATAAAGAGCG
>CAZQTF010000041.1:18232-21116 GCA_964596135.1 uncultured Saprospiraceae bacterium
CGCCGACATTCAGAGGGCAGTGCGCATTTATTACGCTGTTCGGGACGGCTGGCGCTACAATCCTTACAACATTAGCTTCGAGCCGCATGCTTTGCAAGCGTCTAACATTTTACAGCGTGAGGAAGGACATTGCATTGACAAAGCGGTATTAATGATCGCATTATTGCGAGCGGTAGCGGTGCCCGCGCGTTTGTGTCTGTCCAAGGTGCGCAATCACATCGCCGCGGAGCGCATGACTAAAGCCTTTGGTACGGATGAACTTACGCCGCACGGCTACGTTGAAATATGGATCAATGGACGGTGGGTAAAGGCAACGCCAACATTCAACAAAGAATTGTGCGATAAGCTGGGCGTAGATTCACTGGAATTTGACGGTCAGAACGATTCCATTTTCCAGGAATTTGATAAAGTAGGTGGACAGTTCATGGAATATTTAGAAGATTATGGTGCTTTCGCTGACGTGCCGCTCGATTTTATTATCGGGAATATGAGACAGCATTATCCTAAGTTTTTTGATGAGAAGTATTTTGCATTGAGTATTTAGTGGGGCAATTTTAACTTCAATCAAAGTTTAATTTAAATATTGATTATCAGCACTATTCGATGAAATAGAAATTATTAAAAAAAATGAATACTAAACTCCAATTAACGCTGAAAGCAAAGCCGCCTCATCATTGAGCATTCAGTACCAAATACCAAAATCCTTACCAATCATGCTGAAGACCAAAACTCAAATCGCGAAAAAAACACTTTTGAAAGCCTTCCGGCTCATGGCCACCGCCAAAACGATGACGGAAGTGTATGAAGACAATTTCAAATTCGTATCTAAATACGTGCATGCTACCTCGCGCGGGCATGAAGCGATTCAACTGGCTATTGCCTTGCAGCTTTTGCCGCAGGATTGGGTAGCACCTTATTACCGCGACGACGCTATGCTCCTGGGCATTGGCATGCGCCCTTACGATTTGATGTTGCAACTTTTGTCCAAGCGCAATGATCCTTTCTCCGGCGGGCGTACGTACTACTCACATCCCAGCCTGAAAGATCCGGATAAACCCAAAATTCCGCATCAGTCTTCGGCTACCGGCATGCAGGCTATTCCGACCACCGGCGTGGCAATGGGCATTCAATATCGCGAAACCACGCCAGGATTGGAAGATCCTTTCAAAGAAAAACCTGTAGTGGTCTGCTCGCTGGGCGATGCCTCCGTGACGGAGGGCGAAGTCGCCGAAGCTTTTCAAATGGCGGCGCTGAAGCAATTGCCAATCATTTATCTGGTACAGGACAACGGTTGGGATATCTCCGCCAATGCCGAGGAGACCCGTGCCCAAAATGCCGCCGAATATGCACAGGGCTTCAAAGGGCTGGAAACCCGCAGCATTGACGGCAGCGATTTTTTTGAATGTTATTTGACCTTACAGGAAGTCATTGATACGGTACGAAAAGAAAGACGCCCCTTTCTCGTGCACGCGCGCGTGCCATTGCTCAATCACCATACCTCTGGCGTGCGCAAGGAATGGTACCGCGATGATCTGGCAGAGCACCAAGAGCGCGATCCTTACCCAATTTTTAGAAATCAATTATTGGAAGAAGGTGTTTCTGAAAAAGAGTTGGTGAAAATTGAAAAAGAAGCCCGCGAAATTGTTTTAGCTGATTTTTCGGAAGCAAAAAATGCCGAAGATCCGCGCCCCGAAGATTTATTTACGCATGATTTTGCGCCAACGCCCATCACCGAAGAACGCGGCGAACGCGCTCCGGCACACAAGCAACCTACTATGATGGTGGACAGTGCCCTATTTGCTATCGAAGAACTCATGCGCAAGCATCCCGAATGCCTGCTCTACGGGCAGGATGTAGGCGGGCGACTCGGCGGCGTATTCCGCGAAGCGGCTACCTTAGCTCAGAAATTTGGGGATCACCGCGTGTTCAATACGCCCATTCAGGAGGCATTTATCGTGGGCAGCACGGTGGGAATGTCCGCCGTTGGTTTGAAGCCCATCGTTGAGGTACAATTTGCTGATTACATCTGGCCAGGTTTGAATCAATTATTTACCGAAGTAAGCCGTTCCTGTTATTTATCGAATGGCAAATATCCTGTCAGCATGATTCTGCGCGTACCCATCGGCGCATACGGCAGTGGCGGCCCGTATCACTCTTCGAGCGTCGAATCGGTGGTGGCGAACATTCACGGTATCAAGATCGCGTACCCCAGTACCGGTGCAGATTTGAAGGGTTTGCTCAAAGCGGCTTATTACGATCCGAATCCGATCGTGATTTTTGAACATAAGGGCTTGTACTGGAGCAAAGTGCCCGGCACCGAAGCCGCCAAAACCGTAGAACCCGACGAGGAATACGTCATTCCATTTGGTAAAGGTCGCATCGCGCTTGCCGCAAATGAAGAACGCGTTGCCAAAGGCGAATCCTTGCTGGTAGTGACTTACGGTATGGGCGTGCATTGGGCGCTCAACGCCGCCAAACGCTTCGATGGCAAGGTCGAAGTACTTGATTTGCGGACTCTTTTCCCCTTGGATGAGAAATTGATGTATGAGTTGTCGAAAAAACACGGTAGAATTCTGGTAGTAACCGAAGAGCCGGTGAATAATACCTTTGCGCAAAGCGTGGCGGCTCGCATCCAGGAGCATTGTTTCGAGTATCTCGATGCGCCGGTGCGCACCATCGGTTCGGAAAATATGCCCGCCATTCCGCTCAATGAAACGCTGGAAAAAACAATGATTCCCAGCATCGAAAAGGTAGCGACGGCAATCGAAAAACTACTGGCGTATTAAGAACTGACATTGCGCATTCGATTTTTTTGGACGTCAGGACTACAATACAGCGTTAGTTTATCAATAATAACTCCAAATTTTTGGACTGTGTAATGTCA
>CAZQTF010000042.1:0-7375 GCA_964596135.1 uncultured Saprospiraceae bacterium
GATTTCGTGCGGATCAGAAACCGTTGCCACCGTACCGTGCACCACCGCTAAGCGGGCAAATTCGGAAGGAATCAGCATGGAGCTTTCCACGGGCACATGCGCGTCCACAAATCCGGGCAGAATGTAGTCGTCGCTTTCACCCTTGACACGCTCAATTTTTGTCATTTTTCCATTTCCACGGTTATTGCTTCAAAGAAAATTTCGCGCCGAAGCACGTCCACAATGTTGCCGCGTACAGTCATAACAAAAAAATTGTATTTTCACAGCAAATATAATCTCCGTAAGTAGTGGCTATTCAACAGCATTACCAAAATATTAAAAAAACAGGATTACCGAATTTTTGCAGTTAACAACAGAACAATTTTACTTATGAATGAGTGGTTGGGTAGAATAGCTTTCAGCATTGGGCGCTTCGACATCACCAATGGCAACATTTTGGCAAGCAGCCTCCTGGCGGGTTTGTTGGTGGTGGTTTACATGGTGGTGCGTCTTCGTTTATTGCCCCGATTTTTCCACCGGGAAGAGATCAACGAAAAAGATCAACGCCGTATTGGCAACCTCGCACTTACGTCCTTCCTTTTGTTGTTTGTGCTTCTCTTTCAAATAATTACAAAAATAAACTATACTTTATTTGAAAATCAACATCTGACGGTGCAAGCGTCGAATCTGCTACTGGCAATTTTCCTGTGGGAGATAGCAAGGATAATTGATCTGATGGTTTCCAAAACATTAATTCACGACTATTACGAAAGCCGGGCGCGAAAACGAGACGGACTGTCTTACACCAACAATCTCACCCGGGAATCCACGCAGCGGATGGTGCAGTACGTCGTTTACATCCTGATGCTGTTGCTCATGGTACGTACATTTGAGATTAATTATACGCTTTTTCCGATAAGGCTTGGCGATAAAACCTTTGACGTCAGGGTTTCGAGCATTTTGACAGCGTTTCTCATTCTGGCTTTTGCCCGACTCATCAACTGGGTTTTGAGCGAAATCGTGCTTTTTCGCTACTACAACAAGCGAAAAATAGACCTCGGATCGCAGTATGCGATGAACCGACTGTTGAGTTATTTTATTTACATAATGGCAATGGCAATGGCACTGCAAAGCCTTGGTATTAATCTTCTGCTCGTGTGGGGAAGTTTGGCGGCGCTACTGCTGGGCGTAGGATTAGGATTGCAACAAACCTTTAACGACCTTGCATCGGGATTGATTCTGCTCTTTGAGCGCACTGTAGAAGTTGGCGATGTTGTTTTGGTGGAAGGCGAAGTGGGTATTGTGAAACAAATTGGTCTGAGAACTTCTCTGATCGAAACCCGCAATAGCACAACGATCATCGTACCAAATTCCAAACTGATTGTGGAAACAGTTGCCAACTGGAGCCACACCGACAATGTCGCCCGCTTTCAGGTGCAGGTGGGCGTAGCCTACGGATCGGACACGCAGTTGGTAAAAAAACTGCTCATCGAAATCGCCAAACAACACCCAAAAGTGCTGGAAACGCCGCCACCGATCATCCGATTTATTGACTTTGCCGATTCTTCGCTCAACTTTGAGCTGCACTTCTGGTCGCAGGAGCTTTTCCGCATCGAAGATGTAAAAAGTGACTTGCGCTTTGAAATTGACCGTGCTTTCCGCGAAAACAACGTTTCGATTCCTTTCCCACAGCGCGATGTATGGTTGAGAAATTCTTTTGAAAAGTAGCAGTAACAAAGAGCAGCAAGGTAATATTCCTGATGCCTCAGGCTGCTTACTGCTCTTCGCAATTGCCGTCTATTTAATGAGCCGCTTGATTCTTTCGTACTCTTTCGCGTTCGTTTGTGTTCCTTTGCAGCCCATGCCCTGGGCTTTTTGTTCAATTTTTTCGATGCGGTTACCCGGATTGGGGTGCGTGCTCAGAAACTCTGGAGGAGTAGCGCTTCCTTCCATTTTTTTGAAAAAACCGGCAGCGCCAGCAGCGTTATACTCGGTTTCGCACAAATAAATGACGGAGTATTCGTCGGCTTCGGTTTCGTGGTTGCGGCTGAATTTCAAAGAAATCAAACCCAGCGCGATTTGTTCTATCAAGCCAGGACTGGCATTTCCGGTCACGATCGAAGTGAGCGCCGCAATACCATACACTTGAGTCATTTGGCGGGTCGAATGACGAAGCGCTGCGTGCGCAATTTCATGCCCCATCACACCCGCAAGCTGGTCCTCGGAGTCGAGAAATTTGATGATCCCCGTGTACACATAGATGTACCCGCCTGGCGTGCAGAAAGCATTGAGCGTTTCTTTATCGTCAATGATTTTTACTTCCCAGGCAAACTTGTCGCGGTAATTGACCTTACCAGTGTTGAGAATTTTATTGGAAATGCCCCGTACATAACGGTACAGTTCTTCATTCCCTTGCTCGGGTAAAATGGGAAACTGCTTGGGGTCGGCAGCAATCTGTGCTTCGGTTTGTTTGCCCAGTTCTATATCCTGTTCTGGTGTAAAGAGGTTAAATCCCCCTCCTTTACCGGCGGCACAACCTGCGAAATAGATTGTAGAAGAACTCACTGCAAGAATGAATAGCCATTTGGTGATACGCATAGCTCACGAAGATTTAAAGGTTTATTATTTTGCAATTTACAAACGTGCTCTGCTTTCAAAATGTTACTTCCAGCCTTCCTAATAAGAATTTTTTAAGAAAGTAAGCGTTTTGTTCATATCAACGTACAATATTCGATCTGTTTCTAATATTGAGACGTGAATTCTGTAATTGGTCACAAGTTTTTCCAAAAAAGGTGAAGATTGCATGGGGCGTCGAAATTCCAAAGCCTGTACCGCTGTCATCCATTCTATTGCCAATAATCGCTCCAGATTCTGAACGACCCGGTAGCATTTGGTCGCAGCATTGGCAGCCATACTTACATGGTCTTCCTGCCCATTGCTCGACACAATTGAATCTACCGAAGCGGGGGTGCACAATTGTTTGTTCTGACTCACCATGGAAGCCGCGGTGTATTGCGGAATCATCATACCCGAATGCAGCCCCGGATGCATCGCCAAAAATGGCGGCAACCCCCGTGATCCGGAGATCAGTTGATACGTTCTGCGCTCGGAGATACTTCCCAGTTCCGCCAGAGCTATTGCCAGATAATCCAATGCCAGAGCCAGGGGTTGTGCATGAAAATTTCCTCCGGAAAGAATGGCATCGTCTTCCGGGAAAATATTGGGGTTATCCGTCACGGCATTGATTTCGGTGAGCACAATTTGCTGCACATGTGCAATGGCATCCCAACTCGCACCATGCACCTGCGGTACGCACCTGAATGCGTAGGGGTCCTGCACATGCTTTTGGGTTCGGCTTGCCAGTGGGCTATTCTGGCGCAATTCGCGGATTTTGGCAGCGGTTTTTACCTGCCCGGCGTGCGGGCGTATCCGATGTATTTTTTCGTCAAATGGCGACTCGTGGCAATCGAAAACATCAAGCGACAGCGCTGCACAGATATTTGCAAGGTCGTATAGGCGCAGTGCCTCCAGCAAGCACCAAACCGCATAAGCTGCTGAAAATTGAGTGCCATTGAGCAATGCCAACGCTTCTTTCGATTGAAACCGCAAAGGTTGGATTTGCAATTCGCGAAGCAATTCGCCGGTTTGGTATTTTTTTCCATAATACCAAACTTCGCCTAAACCAATCAGCGGAAGACTGAGATGCGCCAATGGCGCCAGATCGCCCGAAGCACCCAGCGATCCCAACTGATACACCACCGGCAAAATGCCTTTGTTGTAAAATTCGATAAGTTTTTCTACCAATTCAATCCGAACACCCGAATAGCCATAACTCAGGTTTTGAATTTTCAATAAAAGCATAAGACGCACAATATCGGGGGATACCTCGTCGCCCATGCCGCAGGCGTGCGACTGAACCAGGTGAAACTGCAACGCTTCAATTTCTGCCTTAGAAATGCGGATGTTGCACAAAGCTCCAAAACCCGTATTGATGCCATAAAAGGGGGCTTCGCTGTTGCTCAGCTTTTCTTCCAGGTAGGCGCGGCAATTGCGGACGCGCTGAGCGCTCTCAGCAGAAAGGACAAGCGGATGGTTTTCCCCAACCACATCCCGGATTTTGTCCAAATCGAGGAACGTTGGGCTAATGTAATGTGTTTGTTTCATCTGAAAATAGTGTTGATGCGCGGATGTGTTAAGGGCTTCTGCCCGCCAGCGGATCTTCAGGAAATTTTGGGTAAATGGTCAGGGCTTTTTACCAAAAACGCTGGAGCGCCATAACACAACAACACAATTTTTAAAAGAGCGAAGTTAGAAATCCCCCCGGAAGCCGATGAAGTCCGTGACCGGAAAATCGCTCATTTCGTTAATTTTGACCAAAAGCTTGGTTAAACTATGGTTAAACCCCGTCGGCATATTGTAACACATTTTTGCACAATTCGTTAAAAAAGAATGCATTAGCTCACTTTGGCAAAAGGCTTAACAAATTTTCATTTTGTGACTTTTTTGCCAAAGTAAAGTCTTACAAACGAAAGCAAATGAGAAAATTGTACTTTTGAGACGACTACACACAAATAGATTAGCACATTTTTTAAAACCAAACAAAATCATTGAAATATGAAATCTACCATGTTGAAGAAAACCCTGGCAGTTTTTGCCTTTGCCATTTTGTTTGCTTTTGCAGCGAATGCTCAGCGCATTGCCTACGTGGATGTCAACAGAATTCTGGAAAGCATTGAAGAATACCAACAGGCACAAACCGAACTGGACAATGTAGCCTCCAGATGGCGCCAGGAAATCGCGCAGGAATACGATAAAGTGAAAGGCATGTACAACCGTTATCAAGCCGAACAAGTCCTTCTGAGTGATGAGGCACGTAAACAGCGTGAAGAAGAAATTATGAACAAGGAAAAAGAAGTGCGCGATATGCAACGCGACAAGTTTGGTCCCGAAGGCGAGTTGTTTAAAATGCGCCAGGAACTGGTACGCCCGATTCAGGATAAAATCTACGCGGCAATTGAGGCTTATGCTCAGGAGCGTGGCTACGACTTTGTTTTTGACAAATCAGGCAGCGCCGGGATCATTTTCTCCAACCCTGCGTATGACAAAACCGATGATATTCTGGACAAACTGAAAAAGAACTGATTATTAATTGCAATAAAGCTGTAATTTTGCAGCCGCAAAAACATTCTTTAAGAACATTCTAAACGCAATCTTTAATAATGAAAACTACATTAAAAATCACTGGTTTTCTCATAGCGCTTTTCTGGATAACGGTTTCCGTTCAGGCGCAGAAATTCGGCTACCTCAACTCGAACGCCATTCTGTCTGAAATGCCGGAAGTGAAACAAGCCGATGCTCAACTAGAAGCACTGCAAAAACAGTTGCAAAAAAAAGGACAGGGCATGGTGGAAAAATTTCAGCAAGACTACGCTGCTGTACAACAAAAAGTAGAACGCGGCGAGCTTTCTCCGAAGCAGCAGGAGGAAGAAGCAAAAAAACTGGAAACTGCTCAAACAGATATCCAGAAATTTGAGCAGGAAATGGTGACCCAATTGCAGGATAAACGCAACGAACTTATGAAGCCGATCCTCGACAAAGTGAATCAGGCAATCCAGGATGTTGCAAAAGAAGGCGGTTTTCAGTTTATTTTCGATGAAGCCGTGCTGTTGTATAAAGATACTTCGATGGACGTGACCGCTCAAGTGAAAACCAAACTGGGCATTACGACTCCTTAAAAAGCAGTACATGATTGTATGAATGAATGTTTGGAAAAATATTCATTCATACAATTCATAATTAATCATGCCTGCCGATTTTAAAACGAATGTATTTAATCGTTTTTCCCTCCGACAAATGCATTGCCTCGTAATAGGTTTTTAATTCCAATTCCGAAAAAAGCAATGGTTTTGCATAAATGTCATCATTGTAATAAAGAATTTCAACCCGGGGATCCGCAGATAAAGTCTCCAGGGTAAATTCGTACAAATTTGGCTCGTCGGTTTTTAAATGAACAACACCATCGTTTTTCAGAATTTTCCGGTACTCGTTGATAAAAAATGCCGATGTCAGTCGGCGATTTGCTTTGCTCTTGCGCAGAAACGGGTCTGGAAACGTAATCCAGATTTCACTAACTTCCTCGAGTGCAAAAAACAAAGCGACCTGCTCGATCCGGGTACGTAGGAAAGCAACATTTGCTAAGTTTTCAGCCAACGCTGCATTCGCTCCTTTCCAAATGCGCGCGCCCTTGATGTCCACACCAATGAAATTGCGCTCCGGGTAGCGCCGCGCCAGCCCTAAGGTGTACTCGCCGCGCCCGCAAGCCAGCTCTAAGGTAATCGGGTGATCATTTTTAAAATGCCGCTGCGCCCAATCGCCCCGCATATCAACGATTTCGCCATTTTTTCCGGTCAATTCGGGGTGTTTTGTATCAAAATTTTCAAATACATTAGGAAAAGCCAATAAATCGGCAAACTTTTCCAGTTTACTTCTTTTACTCATGGATTCGTTTTATGATTGTCGTAAAACGCTGAACTGCGATGCGCGCCTTTCTTTTGGAATGATTATGCTATTATTTCCCGCATTTTCTGGTTGTAAATATCGTAAAATATTAAATTATTGTGCCCGCCGCCAGGAATGGTGATAAACGCATCGTCGAGTTTGAGGCTGCTTTTGAGGCGGGCAGCGCAGGTATAAGGTACTACCCAGTCTTTTGTTCCCTGAAAAATATAGATCGGGGATTGCACATGCCGAAGATACCGGCGATTGGGAAATACATATTTAAACACAAAAAGCTTGGGGAGGAAAGGGTAGTATGTATAAAACAAATTTCTCATGCTTGAGAATGGGGTCTCCAGAATCAATGCTTTTACAATGTTTTCGGCAGCAATTTTACTGGCAAACGCCGAACCGAGAGATCGCCCGAACAGGATAATCTTCTCCGATGGGTACTGTTGCTTCAGATAGGTAAATACGGCTTCGGCATCCAATTGCATGGTGTGCTCATTGCGACGCCCGGTACTTTTGCCATAGCCCCGATAATCATATACAAAATAATCGTAATTAAACTGCCCAAAAAAATGATATAAATGCCCCCAGCGCGCGATGTTGTCAGAATTGCCATGAAAAAAGAGAATCACGCCCCGGGGAGTTCCATCCACCCGAAAATGCAGCGCGTTGATCCTTCCGTGATGGGGGGTGTGTATGAACACTTCTTCCGGAGAGCGGTTAAAGGAGAAGGCGTAATTTTGTTCTAATCTTTTAGGGCGAAAGATAAAATAATCCTGTAGTGGATAAGTAAACAAATTACCCAGAAGCCAAAGTAGTAAAATGGTCAAAACGACATAATATGCAACAATTAACATCCTTTCAATATCGCTTTTTGTTAAGACAGGAAAAC
>CAZQTF010000042.1:7475-21068 GCA_964596135.1 uncultured Saprospiraceae bacterium
CATCCTTTCAATATCGCTTTTTGTTAAGACAGGAAAACCCCGGATTCTTTATATTCGTATGATTCATCAATTCTTACTCCACAGGTCAAACAAAGTTGAGATCAATTTTCTAAGAATTTGCTAATTTTAAACAAGAACGACAGTGCTATTTTGATGCAATATCCCTAATTTTAGTAATCATCTGCAAAAAAATATTTAGAAGCTATGAAGAAAATATATACTGCGATGCTCATCGCGCTGCCGTGGCTGATCTGGGCACAGAAAATAACCGTTTCAGAAGATATCCTGCTGCGCAACGACGTCGCTTATGAAATCATTGGTCATTACAAAGACCGGCTGCTTTTGTTTCGGGATCAGGTGACAAAATTTGAAATTCAGGCATTCGACAGTAACATGCGCGAAAGCTGGAGCAAACATTTGGAACTGGAAAAAAAATCGCCCAAAGTCATCGGAATTATTCCATCCGACAACGACTTCACCATTATTTACAGGTACCGTCTGCGCAATCATTTGATAGTAAAAGCGCATCGCTACGATCCTGCCGCAAACCTTCGGGATACCTTTACTTTGAAGGATTTCGGTTTTATGTTTTACACGCCGAATTTTGAGCTAATCCTCTCTGAAGACAAGAGCAAAGCTTTGATTTATTTCCTTGAAAACCAGCAGATTGTACAGGCAGTTTCATACGATGTGCTTAATATGCGAGTGCTCTGGGACAAATCAT
This sequence comes from uncultured Saprospiraceae bacterium, assembly GCA_964596135.1. GTDB lineage: Bacteria > Bacteroidota > Bacteroidia > Chitinophagales > Saprospiraceae > JADJNW01. The sequence goes on from CAZQTF010000042.1 coordinate 8,200, forward strand.
TTGCTCCGGAAGACATGAACTACTGGGAAGATTTTCAGCAAATTCTGGTGAGTAACGACGGGAACATGTTTTTTGTGCTACAAAAAAATCGCTTCCGAAGGCGAGATGGTAACTTTTATGAGATTTTTGAAGTGGACAGTACCTCCGAAACGCCCGTTCGATACGTTATTCCAATGGGGGAAGACAAACTCAGCTACGACGTGCGTTTTGCCTTTGACAATATGAATAAACACCTGATTGCCAGCGGCTTATACTCTGAAAAAAATTTTGAAAGAGCTACAGGATATTTTTATGTCAACATCTCACCCCAAGGGCAAGGAGATTTTCTGCTTGGGTTTGAACCTTTTGATAATGAATTTATTACCAACCTAATGGGAAAAAACATTGAAAACAACAAAGGTATCCCAGAAACCGCTGTGCAGGATATCGTGCTGCGGCGAGACGGAGGCGCTGTGCTCATTTGCGAGCGCACGCGGGAGTTGTCGAGGACGCTTGGCGTAAATCGTGCTATGGATACGGGCATCCGCCAGATCGTTGACCATTACTACGACGATATTTTTGTGATCTCAATCCATCCCGATGGCAAACCACATTGGAAGACGATACTGCACAAAAAACAATATTCGCAGGACGATAATGGCATATATTCTTCATATTTCCTTTTCAAAACGCCTACCAACCTGCGTCTTTTGTTTAATGACGAAATCCGTTATGAAAATACGGTGAGCGAATATATCGTATATGGCAACGGAGGATTCGACCGCAAAAGCTTACTTAGCACAGAAAAGCTCGATCTACGGCTACGCTTTCGCGATGCGACCCAGATCAGTTCGGATGAACTCGTGATCCCCAGCGAACGGCGCGGTCGGCTTCGCTTGTTGCGCTTGCAATACCAGTAACCGGAAAGGATTGAGCATTAAGAGAAAAAATAAGACAGGGGTTTTTATCTTTGGGAGCTAAAAAATACATCAGCTATGATGAAAATTCAATGGTTCCTGGGGATCCTGCTTGTAATCGCGCTGCTTTCGTCCTGCAAAAAAGAGCTGCCGACCGATCGGAATGCTTACCATATTGCCAAATACACGAATACACTACCCAATATTGACGGTAAAGCAGATGATGATTGCTGGAAATTTGCCGAATGGTATCCGATAGATCAGCTTTGGCAAGGAGAAAAGCCAGCAGAAACCGACTTCAAGGGACGTTTCAAACTCGTCTGGACGAAAGATGTACTCATTGTTCTTGCAGAGATTATAGACGACACGCTGATAGACAGTCATTATCACGGATTGGATTTTTATCAGGACGACGACGGGCTGGTTGCTTTTATTGATGAAGACCATTCCGGGGGCAACCATGAGTACAATCACAATGCCTTTGCCTATCACATTGCTCTTGACAAAAATGTTGTAGATGTCAGCCCAGACAAAACTGTTATCTATTACAATGGGCATGTGAGTTCCGATCGCTCCTGCAATGGCAATACTTGCATCTGGGAACTTGCAATACGCATTTACAATGATTCTTACAACGATTTTTCAACGAATAGGTCTGTACAATTAGAAGCAGGAAAGAGACTGGGATTTGCGATCGCTTACTGCGATAACGATCACAGCAAAAAACGCGAACATTTTGTGGGTTCTGTTTCTATCCCGGACGCAGACACCAGCCGCGCCGAAAAGAATGCAAGTGTTTTCGGTACCCTTGAGCTAATACGCGAGTAAATGCGTTTTTCCCGCAAAACAAGTATTTTTACCCTGCAATACTGCTTTGCAGGAAAGTCCCATTTAGTTTTTTTCCTTAAAATTAAACTGAGAAATGGAACAACTCCGAAACATTATCGAACAAGCCTGGGAGGATCGCAACCTTCTCAAAGACAAACCAGTACAGGAGGCGGTCAACCGCGTAATCAGCATGCTCGATCAGGGCGAAGTGCGCGTTGCCGAACCAACAACGGATGGCACCTGGCAAGTCAATGACTGGGTAAAAAAAGCGGTCGTTCTGTTTTTCCCACTTCAGCAAATGGAAACCATTGAAGTGGGTCCATTCGAGTTTCACGATAAAATTCCGCTCAAACGCAACTACGCCGCACAAGGCGTTCGGGTCGTACCCCATGCTATTGCCCGCTATGGTTCTTTCCTGGAAAAAGGTGTGATCATGATGCCGAGCTACGTCAATATCGGCGCGTGGGTTGGCAGTGGCACAATGGTAGATACCTGGGCAACGGTAGGTTCTTGTGCACAAATTGGCAGAAATGTGCATCTGAGCGGTGGTGTAGGTATCGGCGGTGTACTCGAACCTCCACAGGCAGTTCCAACAATTATTGAAGATGACTGTTTTATTGGTTCCAGGTGCATCGTCGTCGAAGGAGTACGCGTGGAGTGCGAAGCAGTGCTGGGCGCTAATGTCGTCTTAACCCAATCTACCCGAATTATTGATGTGACAGGCGCTGAGCCGGTGATATACAAAGGGTGCGTGCCGGCGCGCTCGGTGGTAATTCCAGGTTCTTACACCAAGGAATTTCCGGCTGGTTCTTATCAGGTTTCCTGTGCCCTGATCATCGGGCAACGCAAAGAAACTACGGATAAAAAGGTCTCTTTAAATGATGCGCTGCGCGACTATAGCGTAGCAGTGTAACCTACACGGATGCGCTGGTAAAGCAAGTTTTCAAATTTATGAACTGGCTAAGCAATCTTTTTTCTTCTTCAAAAGTAGAACCTGACCCGATGAAGTACTTAATTGTGGGGCTGGGCAATATGGGCACCGATTATGATCATACGCGCCACAATGTCGGTTTCGATGTAGTGGATGCACTAGCTAAGGAATTTGACGTATCCTTCAAGGACGATCATCTGGGAGATGTTGTAGAATTCCGACACAAAGGACGCACTTTTATCCTGCTTAAACCATCCACTTTCATGAACCGCAGTGGCAAAGCCGTGCGCTACTGGCTACAAAAAACTAAAGTTCCTCAGGAAAATCTGCTGGTCATTCTGGATGATCTGAATCTGCCTTTTGGCAAGCAGCGCCTGCGCGGCAAGGGCAGCCACGGCGGGCACAATGGTTTGAAAGATATTGACGCCATGCTCGGCAACAACAATTATGCCCGCTTGCGCATTGGTATCGGCAATGATTTTCCGAAAGGCAGACAGGCAGACTACGTGTTGAGCAAATGGTCAAAGGAAGAAAGCGAACAACTTCCCGAAGTACTGAAATATGCTGCCGAAACGGTGAAAGGTTTCGGAACGGTTGGTCTTGAAATAACCATGAATCAATTCAATAAAAAGTAAGACTTTTTTACAAGCGTTCCAAGAAGTTGCCGATTATTGCTCGCAGTTGTAGCCTCGAATGTTGATAAACTTTTGCTTCCAAGCCTCGAAACTGCTGTGCTTTGTCCAGTGCGTCCTGCAAACGGAACGCCGATTGTGGCTGGCTATAAAAAATGCCCTTGCGCAAAAATCGCTCCGCTAAATATTCTTGCTCGGTTTGTCCGGGAGTAGGAATGAGTACTGCTTTTTTGCCCAGCACCGCCAAATCCATGACACTGCTATAGCCAGCGCGACAAACAACACATTTGGAGGAAACGATTACTTGATTTAGTGCCTCACTTGTAAGAAAAGAAACAACCCGAATATTTTCAGCAACTTGAGCGTCCGCGTATAGGCCTGTTTTTCCCTGAACAATCAGAAATTGTTGAGGCAGATTCCTTACTTGCTGCAAAATCAGTTGCTCAAGACGAGTACGCTGCGGCTCCGGACCAGACAGTACCACAATAACATCCTGGGTTTTTGTTGCCGGCAAAGGCTGCATCCGCGACAGAATGCCAATATATTGTCCGTTAATTGCAGCAGGTAATTCCGATAATTTTCCTCCAAGACTTTCCCCGCCGGCTATATCCGGTATCCAACATTCATCAAAACGGTTTATAAATTGGCGGTTGAAAAAATTTACTGCTTTCTGCAAAATAATATTTGGAATAAGAATTTGTAACTGATGGGTAACAAATATGCTTTTGATCAACGGTGAAAAGCAACCATAGCGATTGTCTGAAATGACCGCATCTATCCGGTGCCGGCGAATCATTTTCTCCAAAACTTGATGCTCCTTCCAGATCGCTCTCCCTATTTTGGGCAACTGCGTACCGATATTCCAAAACATATTGTCGGTGGCATAACGAATATCATACGCCGGAAGCTTTTCTATCATTAGCATCGGAAACTCCTGTTTCAAAAGCGCATAGGCACGCCCGTTACTCGCCAGCACGACCTCCGCGCCCTGCGCCAAAAGCTCATACACGATCGGGATGCAGCGTGCCGCATGCCCAAGTCCCCAATCGAGTGGCGCCACCAAGATTCGTTTGCTCATGGCACAATTTATCTGGAATGCTTACATTTGTTAAAAAAGACTAATGCATTATGAAAAAGACAGGAATGAAGATATTTATTTTTGTGCTGCTGGCCATAGTGCTGGTATTGTTGGAGAGTTGCAAGGTCGGTTGCGGCTGCCCCATGCATTAAAAATGCGGCTTGATTGTTTCATGGCTACCCCGTTTTGTTCACAAAAACTGCTGGCGCCATGAAACAACGTCAGCGCAAAACCATTAGTTCAAGCGAATTTCGTCATCGTTTTCGTCAAAAAAACGATATTTCATTAGGTGGTAGTCGCTATCCGGCTGGATACGTATCCACTTGTGAAATTTCATATACCATTTCATTTGCCTGTTAGGGAAGCCTTTTTTCAGATAAGCCTCCACATAGGGGTGTATTTTAAGCTTTATCTTCGATTTGATTTGCGATTGAATGATAAAGTTGAGATCACGTTCGATATCATCCACTAACAGGATGGAAGCATTGATTTTTCCGGTACCTCCGCAAGTCGGGCATACTTCTGCGGTGTTGATTTTTACTTCCGGGCGGACCCGTTGGCGAGTGATTTGCATCAACCCGAACTTACTCAAAGGCAGAATGGTATGCTGCGCGCGATCTTTCTTCATAAACTGCTTCATCGCTTTCATCAGTTCCTTCCGGTGCTCATTGTTCTTCATGTCTATGAAGTCAATAATAATGATTCCTCCAATGTCGCGCAAACGCAGTTGTCGTGCAATTTCTTCTGCTGCTTCCAGGTTCACCCGCAGGACGGCCTCTTCCTGATTGCTGCTGCTCATCTTGTGTCCGCTGTTCACATCTATCACGTGCATGGCTTCTGTCCCCTCGATCACAATGTAGGCGCCACTGGGCATCGTTGCTGTTTTACCAAAAGAAGATTTGATCTGACGAATAACGCCATACTGCTCAAAAATAGGCTTGTTGGTTTTGTGGAGCCCCAGAATTTTCACTTGATCGGGAGCGATAGATTCCAGGTAGCTCCGTATGCTTTGGTACAACTGCTTATCGTTGACCACAATACGATTGAAGGAATCACTCAATAAGTCGCGAAGGATGCTGGAGGTTTTATCCAATTCACTCATCAGCTTAAGCGGCGCTTTTGCTTTTGGCAATTGCTTGTAGATTTCCTCCCATTTATTGAGCATATACGAAAGCTCTTCGTGCAAATCCGCCACTTTTTTACCTTCGGCGGCAGTACGCACGATCACCCCAAAATTTTTGGGTTTGATGCTTTCCACCAGATTTTGCAGGCGTTTGCGTTCCTCGGCATTGGCTATTTTTTTGGAAACCGCCACAACGTCGTTGAAAGGCGTGAGGACGAGATAGCGCCCGGGAATGGTAATTTCACAACTCAATCGCGGACCTTTCGTCGAAATCGGCTCTTTCAGAATCTGTACCAGTACATGCTCCCGCTTATTGAGTACCTGGTCAATTTTGCCAGTTTTTATAATCTCTGGCTCCAGCCTGAAATTATCTAAGCGATAGGTGTTGATCGAGCCGCTGATGGCGCCATTGGTATATTTCACCAGCGAACGCAGCTTGGGCCCCAGGTCGGTATAGTGCAGAAATGCATCTTTTTTATGTCCAATATCTACGAAAGCGGCATTAAGCCCCGGCATCAGCCGCTTGATTTTGCCCAGGAAGATGTCCCCTACGGAAAAGTTATTATTTGTCTTTTGGTAATGAAGCTCAACCAATTTTGAATCTTCTAAAAGGGCAATCTCAACCTCTGTGGGCGTTGCATTGATAATCAATTCTTTTTCCACACGAAAATGTCTTTTTAGCCGACATTGAAGCGGGAAGCATTTTGCGAAGACATTGCAACAACTCTATCACGAACGAGATGCCAGCCGCGGAAGATTACCTTGCTGTCGCTTTTTGGAAAGACCAATCTTATTGAGTGGAATACAGTGGCAAAATGTAGAGTGTTCTCTTTTTCTTTTATTTTGGGGCATCCGGCAAAAAGTTCTGCTGTATCAATAAACTTGGAAAGGATGAAGCAAATTAATTTACTTCATCCTATTATAGAGATCATTTCTTACTTGTTGAAATAGAGCACACTGTATCGCCCATTTTTATTGGATGTTACTACGCAAAATACACTTCCTGACACTTCAATGCAGGTCGTGTTTATGAGTACTTATCTGTTTTTCTTCTTATGACGGTTTTTGCGCAGTCTTTTTTTGCGTTTGTGCGTTGCAATTTTGTGTCTTTTACGCTTTTTTCCACAAGGCATAACTTAATGTCTTTTAAAGGATTAACCAATTAATTTTTTATCAAATCACTGTTGATTGCTGATTATCTCACATTTTTTGGCAAACTCGCTGGAACGCCCGACATCTTCAAGCGCCTCATAAACCTGTGCCAGCAGGCATACAGTTGTAGCGTTATCCGGTTCTTTTACGTAAGCTTGCTCCAGTCGCTCTTTTGCCCGATCGTATTGTCCCGTTTTGATAGCTAATCGTGCGAGCGTATTCAATATCAATACATTACCAGGGTGCTGTTGGTTCAATTCCATTAGCATCATGGGGCCTTTCATCGGTTCATTCTGAGGTGGATTTTCAGCATAACAAAGTGCCAGATTCACACGATGAGCAATATTATCCGGATTTAGTGAAATCGCATTTTCAAAAGCGGTAATTGCCCGGGTTGTACAAAAATTGCGCACTTTTTCTTCTTGCGCCGTTTGCATACAAATAGCAAAAGTAGTGCCCGCAATAGACCAAACGCTATCCGCATTTGCCAGTTCTGCAACTTGCTGCGCGTATCCACCGGCGATTGCCGGTTGACCAAATTCGTACCATTTGCCGGAGAGTTGCTTCAGCACTTCTGTTTTCTCGAAATCACTCCGCGATCCTGCCAGTTGCTGTTCGATCGCTATAATTGCCGATGATTGCCCTGGATCGAGCCCAGCTTTTGCCTCCGACAGCAGCGCGTCCAGATTGGTACTTTCAGCAGCCAAAGCCCTTGACTTTTCAAGGGCATGTTGTTTTTTCGGTTTTGTATCGAAAGCAAAGTACAGCAACAGAAGCATAGCAATACCTGCGCCAACAACTACCCACTGTATCTTCGTCATAGATCAGAACCCTTTATGATAAACAGGCTTTTACCACCCTTAAAATTGGAAAGAAAAATTTACCTGACCAGTAAAATACTTTCCAAAAATCAAGAGAACCCTCGCCGCAGAGGGTATTAATCTTCATCTTCTTCTTCCGGCATGGAAGTCACATTGTCTTTCACTTGTTCTACAAATACCTTAGCCGGTTTGAAGGAAGGAATGAAGTGCTCCGGAATTTCAATCGCCACGTTCTTTTTAATATGACGCCCGATTTTTTTTGCTCTTCTCTTGATCACAAAACTCCCGAAACCTCTGACGTACACGTTTTCTCCGCGAGCCAGAGAGTTTTTTACTTCTTTGAAGAAAGTTTCCAGCGTAACCAATACGTCCACTTTAGGAACTCCTGTCTTTTCCGATATTGCTGTAACCAAATCAGCTTTTCTCATCTTAGTAGTTGGTTTATAGTGAGTTACAAAAGCTTTATCTACGCTCAGACAAGCGAGTGGCAAATTTCGGAATTTTATTGATTAATTGAAAAGAAAAAATCCTTTTTATTTTATTTTTTTTCTTTAACACTCAACATATTACGCATCTGTTCGCTAGCCTGAGAATACATCCTTGTTTTGCAAAAATATTCTATATTCTGTCAATTAGGTGCCAACATAAATTATTGGGTTCATCATTTTACATTGTAATATAGTGCGGGGTATTACCTATCTTTGCCAAGCTTTTAATAAAACCTCTTCACAAAATCAGCCTTCAAAAAACAGACATCACAGATATGCTATTGTCAATGACTGGATACGGCAGGGAAACCACGCCATACAAAGACAAAACGATCACGGTAGAAATACGCTCGCTCAACAGCAAGTTTACCGATGTGCGTTTAAAAATTCCCCAGAATTTCAAAGAAAAAGAAACCGAATTGCGCCGCATCATCGCCGAGCGTGTCGAACGCGGAAAGATTGAATTGTCCATTGAAGTCAAATCGCATCAGGGAGATGAAGGATACGGTTTAAACCATGCGCTTTTCAAAAAATATTATCGGGAACTGAGCAAACTGGCGGATGAACTGGGTATGCCCAAAGGGGAAATGCTCCAGGCAATTTTACGATTGCCAAATGTAGTGGCTACCGATGCCGAAGAGATCGAAGAAAAAGAATGGGAAGAAGTACTCAAAGCCCTGCATCGAGCGATTGATCGGCTCGAAAATTTCCGAATGGCAGAAGGCAACGCCATGGAAGAAGACATGCGTACCCGCGTAAAAAACATTCAGTTTTTCCAAAGTCAACTCGATCCGTATGAAGGAGAGCGTGTTACTCGTCTGCGTCAGCGAATGCACCAAAACCTGGAAGAGTACCTCGGAAAAGATAAAATTGATGAAAATCGCTTCGAGCAGGAAATCCTGTTCTACCTTGAAAAAATTGATATTACGGAAGAAAAAGTTCGCCTTGAGCAGCATTGCCATTATTTTATAGAAGAATTGGACAAGGACTACAAGCAAAAAGGAAGAAAACTGAGCTTTATCACCCAAGAAATGGGGCGCGAGATCAACACGCTGGGCGCCAAGGCTTATTCTTCTGAAATCCAGCGATTCGTGGTCGGAATGAAAGACGAACTGGAGAAAATCAAGGAGCAAGTTGCAAATTCGGTGTGACTCATGAGCAAACTGATTATACTCACCGCGCCATCGGGAGCAGGAAAAACGACCATTGCCAAACATTTACTCCATACGTTTGACTCCCTTGCTTTTTCGGTTTCCGCCACGACCCGCGCGCGCCGCCCATATGAAACCGAGGGCAAAGATTACTATTTCGTGACCGTTGAACGATTCAAGGAATTGATTGCCGCCGATGCTTTTGTCGAATGGGAAGAGGTGTACGAAAATCAATTTTACGGCACTCTCAAAAGTGAGATCGAACGCCTCTGGGCAGCGGGAAAGCACATTATTTTCGACATTGATGTGAAAGGAGCGCTGAACATCAAGCAGCAGTATCCAAAAGAAACATTGGTCATTTTTGTCAAACCGCCCTCCGCGGAAATTTTGTTTGAACGCCTGCGCCAACGGAACACCGAAGACGAAGCCAGCCTTCGCAAACGCATTGCCAAAGCCACAAAAGAATTGACATATGAAAACAAATGCGATGTAATTTTGGTTAATGATATATTAGATAAGGCTTTAAAAGAGGGAGAAATTTTAGTTGATCATTTTTTAAGCAAATCTTGATGGAAACGCTCATCACCAACGGTGTCAAGGTAAGTGTGGAAACCTCCTACCAGCCGTCCTATTCGCGGCCGTTGGAGATGAAATATATTTTTTCCTACCATATCACGATCGAAAACGTCAGCGCTCATACGGTTCAGTTGCTCCGCCGCGAATGGCTGATTTTCGACTCCAACGGCGTCATACGCACAGTTGAAGGAGAAGGCGTTATTGGCAAACAACCGATTCTTGCCCCAGGCGAATCGCACCAATACGCATCCTGGAGTCCTCTCGCGACAGAAATGGGCAAAATGACCGGTGCTTACATTTTCCGCCGCGATATAGACGGAAAGGAATTCCGCGTCAACATCCCTGAATTTCGACTGATCGCACCATTCAAAATGAATTAATCCCGGATTACCGCGATACATTTCAGCTCGATCGCAATAGGCGCCGGCAAGGCATCAATGCCCACCGTTGTGCGGCAGGGCTGATTATCTTTGAAATACTCGGCGTAAATTTTGTTGTAGGTCTGGAAATCCCGTTCCATATTCACCAGGAAAACCGTCACATCTACTAAATCTTCCCATTTAGCACCGGCAGCCTCCAGGATCGTTCGCACATTTTTGAAAACCGAATGACACTGTGCCGCAAAGTCAAATTCCAGGTACTGCCCGCTGGCATTGCGCTGAAGCCCAGGTACGCCGTCGGTTTCCGGGTCGCGCGGGCCAATTCCTGATAGAAATAAGAGATTCCCCACTCGTCGTGCATGCGGATACAAGCCTACAGGCTTTGGGGCTTTGTCAGCCATGATTTTGTTTGGATCAGACATATTGTTTTTGCTTTAGCCAAATTTCATATCCTTCACTATCAATTGCAACCGGGCATTGCCTTCCCAGCGGTTTTCCTGCAAGGTAAAACAAATATCGAATGGCTGGCGGGTATGAACTTTCTCAAAGTCTTCACCCCGCCCGAATGCCACGCCGTAATACGCCGGCGAATCGGCTTGCCCTACTGCCAGCCGCAGCGTATTGCCACGCAACAAGCGGGAATAGCCAGTGTCGCGTACGCCGCGTGCGATGAAATTTGGATTGCGATTGCCCGGGCCAAATGGTGCAAACTGCCGGAGGATGTTCCAAAAACCGGGCGTAATATCTTTGAGTTTAATCTCTGCGGAAGCCGCAATTTCCGGGGTAAAAATATCGTCGGAAGCCAAAACTTCCACTGCTGCCGCAAAACGCTCCTGGAAAAAGATCAGATTTTCGGGAGACAAAGAAAGTCCTGCCGCGTGGGCGTGTCCGCCGTAGCTAATCAGTAAATCCTTGCACATGCCTATCGCTTCGTGAATGTCAAAACCTTTGATGGATCGCGCCGAGCCAACAATTTTCCCTTCCGATTCGGTGAGAATGATCGTCGGGCGATGGTACTCCTCTACCATTCGGGCAGCGGCAATACCCACAATACCTTTGTGCCAGTGCGCCTGATACAGCACAATGCTCTTTCGTTCCTGCCAATCAGGGTCTTTTGCCATCATCTGTCGGGCTTCTTCGGCAATGCGTTGGTCAAATTCCTTGCGCATCTGATTGCGAAACTCCAGCACTCGTGCATAATCTGCAGCTACATGTTTTTCTGCCGACAACATGAGTCGCACTGCTTTTTCCGCGTCCGCGAGGCGCCCGGCAGCGTTGATCATCGGTCCAATTCCAAAAACAATATCGCTGATTGTCAATGGCGGTTCCCGCCGGCTCAGGTTGATCAAAGCACGTAAACCTAAGCGCTCGGTCGAATTGAGTTTTTGCAATCCGAAGAAAGCCAGTACGCGGTTTTCATCTACAATCGGCACGATATCGCTGGCGATGCTAATCACCAGTAAATCAAGTAGTTCTTCAAGTTGGCTCCAATCGAGATTATTTTTTTCAACATAGGCCTGCGCCAGCTTGAACGCTACCCCACAGCCGCTCAATTCTTTGAATGGATAGGCGCAATCGGCGCGCTTGGGGTCGAGCACCGCCAGCGCTTCGGGCAGTTGCTCCTCTGGCAAATGGTGATCACAAATGATGATGTCAATACCATATTGATTAGCACGCCCGACCTGCTCAGCAGCGGTTATGCCGCAATCGAGCGTAATCAGCAGCTTCACGTCATTTTCTCTGGCATACTCGATACCTTCGAGTGAAACGCCGTACCCTTCTTTGTAGCGATCGGGCAGATAATAATCCAGATTTTTGTGATGCTTTTGCAAAAAACTATACATCAAAGCCACAGCAGTGGTACCATCTACATCATAATCGCCGAAAAATAGGATTTTTTCATTATTTTGAATTGCCTTTTCCAGCCGTGCAACGGCTTTATCCATATCTTTCATCAGGAAGGGGTCATGCAGATGGCTGCGTTCAGGGCGGAAAAAACGCTTTGCCTGCTCGTAGGTCGTAATGCCCCGTTGCACCAACAGTTGGCAAAAAACAGGATGAATGCCCAGCGATTCTTCGAGTTGCCGAACAGTCGCGTCTTCAGACTCGAACAGTTTCCAGGCTTTTTCCATGGGAGCGGATTTCGTTGTCGTCATGATTGCGCAAACTTGTTTTTTGGCTGCTTACTGTCAAAGGTGGAAGCATTTTTGTTAAACATATATTTCTTCAAAATCGTTGGTTGTACTTTGTTAGTTGTTATTATGACGCAGAGTTCGTTTGTAAGATACATTTTTCACCGCATAATTTTTTTTGAATGAAAACACCTTGGCTGCTTGCGACTCTTTTTTTATTGTCGATAAAGGTCTTCTCCCAGCAATTTATTGTGAGCGGAACCGTCACAGATGTCAATAATGGCGAAACACTCATCGGTGCAACGGTCAGTGCGCCCGCCATCGGCTCAGGTACGCTGACCAATGAATATGGCTTTTATTCAATTTCGCTGCCTGCGCAGGATTCGATTGTGCTGGAATTCAGCTACGTGGGTTACCTAACTCAACGCTACACGATTTTTTTGATGACAAACTTGAAACTTAACGTAGCCTTGGACAACGGCGTGCAACTGGAGGAAGTAATTGTAAAAGCGACCTCTTTTCAGGAAAAGCTACAATCCACTGAAATGAGCGTGGAAGAGATCAACACCCGTGAAGCCAAAGTCATTCCTGTGGTGTTGGGTGAAAGCGACATCATCAAAGTGATTCAACTAAAGCCGGGCATTCCGTCGGGTTCGGAGGGCACTACAGGCTTGTTTGTAC
>CAZQTF010000043.1:0-21007 GCA_964596135.1 uncultured Saprospiraceae bacterium
CTTGAAAGTAGGTTGTGTTTACTGAATAGATGGGTATGAATAGTTTGGGAAATAAGCAGGGCAATCCTCAATGATTATTGCCTTCTTATTTTTATGGAACAAAAGTATCAAAAAAAAATTACATCTTCAATAAAGGAGCTGTTTTTTTAAATATTTTTTTTGTATAAGTATTACTGGAAAATGAGATGCCAAGGCATAAAAAACATTGGCATCTCAAAAAACATCTTTTTTGCTATTCCAGCAATATCATTTTGCGGGTTGCGGTATCTTTTTCGGTCTTCAATGTATAATATAAAATCCCACTGCCTGCGATTTCGTTTTTGGTGAGCGAAATCTCATGATAGCCGCGAGAATAGGAGCCTTCGAACAGCTTCAGTTGTCTGCCATTGGCATCAAAGATGGTCAATATTGCCTCAGTCGCTTCCGGCAAATAAAATCCGATCGCGGTAGATTGTGCAAAGGGATTGGGTATATTCTGGTACAATACAAATTCGCCCCCTTGCTTTTGTCCATCGCCAAAATCGAGTACCATCTTCATTGGCTCCTCCAGATCGTTATAAGCTTCTGCCGGCGTCATCCGGGAGCTAATTTTCAACAAATCACTCAGTCGCCCGTCGGCTTTGGCTTTCAATAGCAAACTAAACATACGAACGTTGGTTTCTGCGGCACCGGGCATTGGGCGCACCTCATGCCAACTCGACGTGATCAGGCCATGCTCAACCGCGTGCAAGCCAAAGTGCTCGGCTCCGGCTCGTCCGTATGTAATATCCAGCAAATCGAGGGATCGTTGGTCAAAATCGAGGGTCCATTGATAGCCTTGCACATTCGAAATATCAGCATGAAAATCAATAGAATAAATCTCGCCGGATCGAATTGCTCGATCCTTAACGACGAGCGCAAACGTTTGGAGATTGTTCCGCGGCTCCGCCACAACAGCGAGGTCTTGTGCCGTTGAAGCGTTTAGATTGACATCGCCGATTTTGATCGCAACAAAATTGGCATTGCTTAAAGTACCAGATAAATCATTGATGCTAATCACTTCCGGAAACTCCGAAAACCAAGGGTTGCTTTGCACGGGGAAAGTGTAAGAGGCTCTTACAAAGCGCCAACTGGTGTTCTCCGGAAATTTTAAATCAACCCCCAGAATGAGCTTCCGCATTTGGATCAAATCCAGGATAGAGATACTTTTGGAGTTATTCACATCGGCGGCGATCATTTTATAAGGAGAATCCAGTGGCTGAACGCCCAGAATATGCTTGGTGACAATAATCAAATCTACTGTATTGACCCCATTCTGATGGAAGGTATCCAACAACGGCGCTACAGTATAATCATAGCCCTCATCCAATTGCTCAAAGCGGTAGGTGCCATCGAGTATTGTGTAGGTCGTGGCAGCAGACTGCCCGCTCAGAGATACTTGCACCCCCTCGACCGGTTTGTTGGATTCGGTTTTGACGATACCGGTCACCAGCCCTCGTTTAGGCGGAGCACAAGCGTCGAATTGCGTATCTACCACATTCACGGTTGTAGCACAAAAACCATAGTTTGGACCTCCTACCCCGCCATTTGGTTGTACCGCATACGGATTGGCAGCACTGTCCCAGGCATAAATTTCTACAACAGTGGGTACCCCCAGATCATTGCAGGTGAGAATCAGGCTATCGCGGTTGATATTGGGCAATTCGCCCATTTTATTGATCGAATAGCGCACCGGCGCAGAGCAATCCGTAACCATGCTGTTGAGCAAATCTGCTACTTTTACCACTACAAAGCCCCGATCTTCATCGCCATTGCCATCTACATCGCGCGGAGGTTTGACCGGTAATAAATTGACCGTGATACCACTGCCAACGCAGGTTGGCGCCGGAGCTTTACAATCCACCACCTCAAAAGGTATCTTCTTCGTGCTGGCATTGGTACACCCATCGCGCACCGTTACGGAAAATGCATGTTTTCCTTTCGGGAATGTGCCCCTGATTTCATAATTTGGATAGACCCCCGAAAGCGTACCGCTGAAATTGGCTAAATTGCCGTCGGTGGTACCGTCTTCATTGAGATCAACAGCTACTTGAATATTCAGCGAACTGGGCGTGCAGGATTCAATCACCACAAAAGGCGTAGTCAGGGGCGTATTGCAATTATCATTATTCGAACAGAACGGTTGCGGCGCGGTAAAAATCACGTCGGGCGGCGTTGTATCAAACACGCGAATAACCTGCGTGTATTGCCAGTAACCCACGGAACTGACGGTGCGCCAATATCCTCGGGGGTTGGTGGGCGTACACCCACGTTGATTGGCAGCAGGAATATTGTCTGTTTCCGAAGCATTGCGATCAACGTAGGTATTGCCAGGGCGACGGATCACCCAGATGTCTTCATCGCCTGCCTGGTTGTCACAATCTTCATCCCGACCAATCACAATCGGTTGTGAGGAGCCATCATATTCGCAAAAATTGATTACCCGATACGTTCGGAAAATCCGGAAACATTCGTCTCCAATAGAAGAAAACTGATCTTCGGTAACGCTGACCGATAGCTGGTCGCAGCCAAAAGAATTGATTTGCAGCGTGTCGGCAAAGGGTACTCCACATTCTACATCCGTATCTTTTGGAAATTTGATCGTGTAATGATTCACTTTTGTAATTGTAATGAGCTGTTGGCAGGTATTCACCGAGGTATTCCCGGCAAGATCAATCGTGCGGAAAAGACGCGTGATCGTGCCGACTTTGCAATCGGAAAGATTGACAATCGGCTCCAGTTCTTCCCATTTTGCCTGGCAGTTGTCGGTAGCACTTGCCTTACCAAACAAAGCCCGCAACTGCGCGGTGTCTCTGGGATTGAACATCTGAGGCAACGAAGTGCAGGGAATCGAAACTGGCGGTGGCGCCACGCAGAACGGGCGAACCATGTCTTTTACCTCAACATTGACCTGGCATTCGTTGGAATTGCCGGCTTTGTCGAGCACCCGCATTTCTACAATGACCGTGCTGTCTGAATCACAACAACTGATATCCACAAACGTATTCCAAGCTGAAAAATAGGGCGTTACCGGCTGACAGGTAACAGGGTCTTTGGTATAACGGCGCCGTATCAAAATGCTGTCTATTGCACAATTATCACGGCTACCAGCATCAATATCGCTTGCCAGTATTCGGGCAATACCTTCGCCACCCAGCGAAACGGAAAGGCTATTTTTGCAAACAACCGTCGGCTCGATGCGATCTTCCACTTTAAACGGACATTCAATCACAGTTCTGTTCCCGCAGGCATCCGTCACAGTGTACCGAAAACGGTGAACGCCAATCGGAATATTGCTCACTTGCAAAGAGCCTGTAGATTGTACAACTGCTCTTACAAACACCTGCCATTCGTAATCAATGATAAAACCAAAATTATCAAAAATCGGCATCAGCGTATCCGTCAATACTTCAACGGTAAAAATAGAGCTTGAGCAGTTGTCGGCGATAATCGGCGCAGGGGCGTTAAAGGTAGCAGAGCAAGCGAATGGAGATGTTGAAAAGACCAAAGTATCTAGCACCCCATCGTTGTCGCTATCGGTTGTTGGGCAGGAAACGGTTGGCTGTTCGCTGTCGCCCACCCTGATCAATTGGTTGAATTTGAGCAGGCTGCCAATATTGCAAATATCCTGTATCGTCCATTCCCGAATAAAATTATACGTTTCAGCACAGCCATCCGCTCGGGGTTTGTCAATATAGGTAGCGCTGAGATTGCAATAAGATGTTGCCAGGTTGTAATTGCCCAAAGCCGTTTTTACGATCGGATAGCCCGTGACCATTGGGTGGGGATTCCCATTGACATCTACTGTGAACTCATCGTCGCATTCCAGGAATACCGTCAGTTGAGGATAGATCACGTCAGCAAAAGTTGGTTTCCGAATGCTGATCAACTGAGTACACTGCGCAAAATTCCCGGAGGCATCTCTGGCGGTAAAAGTTCTGGTAATAACATCGCCGGTGCAGTCATTACCCTCTGTAAGCTGATCAGCAAACGCAACATCTGACACTGGATTGGAGCAGTTATCCGTCACGATGGGCGTACCTACCAACGCGAGGCTTTGCTGCCTGTTCAAAATCTGATTAATATCGCTGCAGATCAAATCGTATTGTGCCTGCGTCGGAATGGCAGGAATGCCGGTCACCAAACCATCGCCATCGCTGTATGCCGCCCAAAAATAAGAGCCGTTCGCACCGGGTGCTCTGGAAGTCGTGAGCAATGTGTACGTTTGCCCTGGCTGAAGTTGGAGCGTTATTCGTGTGATAGGGTTCAAATTAGTAAAAAATATGCCGTTGGCAAAGCTTAGGTAGCTTTGGGCAATTACATTTTCGCAAAGAAAACTGTTGTTGTCTTTTTCTCCGAGGTACAACAGCGCAGCCCCATCGCCAAAAGCCGGGGAAAGCTCAAAGGTATAAACATCCTCTTTTGTGACCGTAAAGGAATAAAATTCAAAAAAGTGATTGCCGCCACCAGGGTTTACAATCGGCTGAAAACAGCTTAATGTGGACAAATCAGCCGAGCTATTGAGCGCGGTGAGCGTGCCGCTGATAAGTTGAATCTGCTGTGTAAAAACTGCTTTATTGGTGTTTGGCGGGCAGGTAATGACCGGCTTGCGCTGATCGAAAATGGTGATATTGCTGGTACAGGAAGCATTGGTTTGCTTATCAATCACGGTTGCTTGCAGGGTCTGCCCTACGTGCTGGCTGGTGATAGTATTGCCGATATTCATCCCTCTGCTGTCCCTGATTCTTACTTCATAAGTGGACAAACAAGGCGGAGCAGTTGTGAGCAACATATCAGGAGTGACTACAACCCGGCAATCATCGTCCATCGTTATATTGACGCTTGCCCGGCAAGCCAGAGACGTCGCAGGCGGACAGAAGGTGTAACCCGCGTCCACGCTCAATTCCTGCTTTTGGGATTGCAGTGTATAACAGCTCGTCCAACCTGTGGCATCGGCATCGCTGTCCACGGTATCACTACCGGCGTTGGGCGTTACCCGTTCGTACACGCTGGAAGAAGGAAATCCAAATTTCACAACATAACTTCCAGGCGCCAAACCGGTAAAAAGGTACAAACCGTTGGTTCCCGTAGTTTGGGTAGCAAGTACAGCGGTCGTATCATTACAACGATAAAGGCTCACCGGCACCCCTGCCAAAGGCGTGTCTCCACCGTCAAAAATGTTGTTGCGATTCCGATCTACCCAAGCAAGATTGCCAATCTGCGCCGGCACATACACGCCGGCGTCCCAGTCAAAGTTTTGTTGTCCGCCATTGAGCACAAAACAAGCCGTCTCTTTAGTTGCCGGATCAATATCTGAATCGAGGGTGTCGGAAGCAGCATCTTTGCTTGTCGCCACAGCCCCTGCAAAAACGGGTGCAGCGGAAGTAAAATTGAAGCGAAGTTTGTATTCTCCTGCCGGTAGCTCCGTGAATTGATATTCTCCGTTGGTATCCGTTAATGTTTGCGTAATGGGTTGATTGTTGCAATCTAAAAGTACCACCGTAACATTGGCAATACCATTCGGACCATCATTCTGAATACCATCTCCATTGATGTCTTCCCAAACGCGGTTGCCGATAATGCCACACCCCACCGGCGCAGTAAACAAATCCGGTGCAAGCAACTCGCACTGCGGCAGTTCTGAATAGTACGCTTTCACGTCTATACGTTGGCCATTAGCAGGCAGGGTGATCGTCATGGTTTGGGCCGTAGTGTCAGGGTCCACCGGTGCCTGAAAGGTTTGCCCGTTAGCTTCTATCACGAGATTTCCCGTGAGCGGTGCGCCGTCATTGGTCACCGTTATAGCGACGCTGTAATTATTGTTGTTGCCACAAACGGGCGTAGCCGCCTGAATCCCCAGGATATTGCAGCCCAGTACGGAGGTCAGCGTCGCATCATTCGCTGGGGGCGTGTCGGGATCGTCGCTCAATAATGTACCAATGCTCTCTCCAGTGATCGAGATCTGGTCTGAAACGGTCAGCGCCGTGCGGGGATCCAATGGTTTTTGAATGACAACCTTATACGTGATGATTATTTTTTTGCCTTGCGGTAAATGATTAATTTCAACGGGAAAAGTCTGCGCCTGAAGCGAAAATACTGCTGCAAAGCACAAATGGAAAAGCAAAAAAAGCCATCGTCCGGCACATCGGGAATACAGCTGATTTTTAGGAAATAGCCTCTTGTAGCGTTGTGTCATGGGATTATTGATTTACTTTAAATCGGTTCTGGAATAATCATTTTTCTTTCAAACGTGCTGGTCGCTGATATTCGCCATCCTGAAACAACAACAAAGATAACAGGTTCTTCGCTGCTTTTCAATGGCTTGGCTAAAGCTCGTTCTAAAACACTGATAAATCGGGGGTAGGTTTTTAAGGTAATAGAGGCGGAATGTGCAGGATTTCTAAAAAATTTATTGAGCATAAAGTTATGCCCATGCAAATTGAAATCAAATACCCGAAACATAATAATTTTTTCAATTAAGCGGCTACGCGACAATGTTCGCAATTTAATATTCCCTAATCAAAATAACAGCCTGCGAATATTGCGCCAAAAGTAACAGAAGCGCTGCCTTATACCAAGTTAAAAGTTAGAAGTCGGAAGTAAGATTATTCAAAACTTAGACAAACCAGTAATTCAATCTTGCGCGAATACGCCTTGCTTCAATTGAAAACGCGGTATTATTCTCTGCGCAAAGAGTCGCTTGCAGGAAAACCTTCGCTTTGTAATTGCGGCTCATTCGGATTCTGGGTCGTCCACAATTGTTTCCAATTAATTCACAATCAGTATTTTAGCAACCACTGCATCGGGATTGTCAAAACCAGCATAGCGCGGATTGGTGGTGCTGAACACCAGATACACGCCGGTAGCCGCCCGTGTGCCGTTGTAATCACGCCCATCCCAGATCGCTTGCCCGCCAAGTGCCTGGGTTTCATAAATCAGTTTGCCGTTTATGTCGGTGATTTTCACATTGGCATCGCGCGCCAAGCCTCGAATGGTGATGGGGCCGGCATATTCTGGTCGCACGGGATTTGGAAAAACCTCCACCGTTGCTTTGTTGAGTGTGCCACCGGCAATGGCGTCACTTTGATAGGAAATAATCCCTTTGTCGGTTCCGATAAAGACCTCTCCGGTCTGCTGGTTGATGGCAATATCGGTGATGTTGTTATCGAATAACGGGGCATTGTCGGTGGTAAAACGGGCAATCTGCTCTTCGCCGGTCGGGGAAAGCACAAAGACGCCGTTCCTCGTGCCGATCCATTTACGATTGGCGCCGTCCACCGCGATGGTCTGTATTTCTTGCGTAGCCAGCAGATATGCCCCGAAACCGTCGAGCTCTACCACCCGCAAAGTACCCTGACACTGCGGATCAAACACACTGCTACCGCATTCAAAAATGACGATGCCCTGAGACGTGCCGACCCACACGTCGCCGTCGAGATCTACCGCCACGCAGTTGGTAATGTTGGTGGGCAAATTGCTATTGTTTTGACTGAAAACCCGACAGCGATCATCAGCAGGATTGTCAATATCTCCTTCGTCAAACACCAGCACGCCTACGCTGCTGCTGGATGTCATAAACCATTTGTATCCGCTCTGATCTACCACTACCTGATGGATTTCCGTAACATTACAACTGGGGCGAAAGCTTTGCCATTCTCCGTTGCTGCGCAGCACCGAGATCGGGCGATCGGCGGTGTGATTGGCAATCCAGAGATTGTTATCTTCATCAAATACCAGCCCACTGATGCGCGTGCGGGCAGTATCGCCTACGGCGTTGCCTAAGGAAGAATTCTTTTCGTTGTACAACTTCAGATTTTCGCCATCGAGTTCAATCAGCCCTTCTATGAAAGAGCCCGCATACACTTTTCCATTGTCGGGATGTACGGCGATAGCAAGAAAATCAAATAGATCATCCCCGCCATCGTTTTGTTTTTCTCCCCGTAAAGCGGCTTGCGTGTTGCGGTTGTAAATGGTCCATTGCCCGTCAATCAGGGAGGCGAAGCCATGATCGCGGAATAAATAGCTGAAAGTTTGATTTACGCCTCCGGTCGCCAGCCAAAGTTGGTTGTTGTGAACAGTCATTTCCCGGCTGAATTCGGAATAAGGCGAATTGAGCGTCATACGATTGCAATCAGGCGCATCTACACGATTGACCATCCGAAACTCCTGGAAATAATCGCCGATCCATACGCGCCCCTGCTTGTCTTCAACGGCGTAGTTGGGAACGCCTACGCAATCCGTTGCTATTTTTCCGCTGGTGCCATCGGTATTGAAATACAAAATTTTGCCCCGATCGCAGCCCGAAACGCAACGATAGCCTGCCAACAGATGCCCTCCTTCCGACGACAGGAACTGCAAGCGAAATCCGCGTTCAAAATAGACGCGTTCCACCTTATCCGCCTGCGACCGGAAAAGCGTGTCGTTGATATTAAAATAAAGAAAATTTTGAAAAACAGTCATATTGCTGGAGCTATACATCGTCGGAAAACCCTGCTGCTGACCCAACTCCTGCCAGGTGGTTATGTCGGCAATGTTGGCATTATTGACTGGCGTGCGATAAATGCCGTCGTCGGTAGCGAGGTACAAATTGCCCTCAAACAGTCGCACGCTGCGTGTATCTACGCCGGTGAAAGTGGTAAACGTGAACTGATCGGATCGAATATTGAGCTTGGAAACACCGTAGTTGGCGGCAAGATAAACGGTAGAATCGCTTTCCACAGCGATATCGTAAATGGTTTTTTCGCCCACAATGCCCTGAAAATTTCGGATTTGGTTCAACGTAAAAATACCGTTGGGCTTCACCAAATCTATGACGCTGTTGTTGTACACCACGATCAGCGTATTACTACCTTCCACGTAGCGGATCAACCGGATGCTCGCATTGCTCAGCCCCTCCACCCTCGAAAGGTATTCCACCGACATCTCGGTTTTATCAAATGAAACGACCGATTGTTCTGTAGCATAAAAAACCTTGTCGTCGCTCTGCGTCACCCATTGCCCCAGCACGTAAGGCAAGTGCGAGCGCCATTGCCCAATGGCGAGTTTATCCTGCGAAAAAGCATTAAAAGCCCCAATAAAAGTGAAAATCAGGAGTAAATATTTGCGCATCATGCTTGATCGTTTTTGCCATAAAAGAACTGCAAAATTCCCTGCTTATTGTTTTCAGAAAACAAATTTCAGCCGGCTTGTCCGGGAAATTACAGGTTGCGGTACAGGTTGTTGGTGATTAAATAATGATAAACCGCGTCTGGCACGAGGTACTGCACCGATTTGCCTTCGCGCAGGCATCGGCGAATGTACGTTGAGGATAGATGCATCATCGGCACGTCCTCGAAGATACGAACGTGTGGATGGTTTTCGAGATCACCTTCGTCATGGGCGGGGCGGCTATACACGTATATTTTGTAATCGCGGAGCAGGCGTTCATAATTTTTCCATTTGTGCAGGGTGGCAAGGTTGTCGCCCCCCATGATGAGCACAAATTCCTTTTCGGGATATTTTTCATGCAAATAAGCGAGCGTATCAATCGTGTAGGAGGGTTTGGGCAGTACAAATTCCACATCCGAAGCCCGCAGGTGCGGGTTGTCAGCAATTGCCAACTGCACGAGGTGGAGGCGGTCGTAGTCCCGGGCGAGCGTTTGCTTGGGCTTGAGTGGGTTTTGGGGTGACACGACAAGCCAGACTTCCCTGAGATCGGTTTGAGTAGCCATGTAATTGGCAATGATCATGTGCCCGACGTGCACCGGATTGAAAGAACCGAAGAATAAACCGATCTTGCTCATCGCCAAAGCCTAACGTTGGAAATCATCCAATTGTTCCTCCTCCTCCAGGAGCGTGTCCATGCCAAGTGAATCCAGTGTTTCGATAAATTCTTCCTCGTTGATCGCCTCTTCCTCCGGCACATCCACCAGCCATTGACCATTGATGCGGATGAGTTTGTAATCGGTTTCGTACTCTTCATAAGAATCCTGCACCAGGCACAGGCAGCGTGCCGTATCAACGTTGATTTGACAATTGATTTTCAGGAAAGTAGTATTAAAAATAGTCGAATCAGCAAGTTCGCCAGTGATGATGGCTTCCAGGTCGGTCAGGCGCTCCTGCCCCCGTGGCGTGCTCAGTTTTTTGGCTTCCGCAAACTGGTTATTGTCAATAAAACCCTGAAATTGCCTGATCACCTCCTCCGGTGTTTCGGGAAGCTTGGGTTCGCGCTGGCAGGAAACAGCGACACAGGCTATCGCGATTGAACAAAAAATAAATCTCATAGTAAAAAAATTACCCAGTAAGTGATTATTTGTCAATTGAAATGGCTCAATTGCTCAGCATTACCGGCATGACCAACATCAAAATTTCTTCACCTTCTTTTTCGGCTACCGGCAGCAGAATACCGGCACGGGTCGGGGTGGACATTTCCAGTTTTACTTCTTCCGAATCGAGTACGCTCAGCATTTCTACCAGAAATTTGGCATTAAAGCCAATCGTCACCGGATTGCCATCGTAGCTGCACGCCAACTGCTCGGTAGCTTCGTTGGAAAAATCGAGGTCTTGCGCGGAGATGGTCAGGCTACCGTCTTCCACCTTCAGGATCACCTGATTGGTCGTTTTGTTGGCATAAATAGCGATTCGCTTGAGCGAATTCTGGAAATCGCCGCGCGAGATGGTCAGTACGTTTGGATTATCCACCGGGATGACAGCGTTGTAGTCCGGGTAACGTGCGTCAATGAGGCGACAAACCATCTGGGTATCGTCGAAGGAAAAGAACGCATTGGCTTTGTTGAAGGCCAACTTAACCTCTGCGCTTGCGGGCAATGCGTTTTTTAGCAGGTTGAGCGCTTTTTTGGGCACGATAAAAGAAGTGGAAACATCGCTCGCCACATCCGCGAAAGCATATTTCACCAGCTTGTGCGCATCGGTTGCGACAAAGGTAATTTTGTTGAAATCTACCTGAAAATAGACGCCCGACATGGCGGGGCGCAGTTCGTCGTTGCTGGTAGCAAAAAGCGTTTTGTTGATGCCCTGTATCAGTACATTGGCGTGCAACGTGACGGTATCCACGTCGTCTGGTTCCGGAATGCGCGGAAAATCCTGCCCGCTTTCACCGGCGAGTTTGTATTTGCCATACGCCGAAGTGATCTCTATGCCCAGGTTGTCTTCATTGACAACAAATGTAATGGGCTGCTGAGGCAGTGCCTTCAGCGTTTCCAGCAAAATTTTGGCGGGCACCGCAACCGAACCATCCGAATCCGACATGACTTCGATTTCGGTGGTGATGGAAGTTTCCAGGTCGGTTGCCGCGATGATAAGCCGATTGTTATTGATGGTAAATAGAAAATCTTCCAGAATGGGCAAAACGGGGTTAGAACCGATGGCGCCACCGGCTACTTGCAATCTTTTGAGCAATTCTGAAGACGAAACGCTGAATTTCATAGCGAAGCGATGGTTTTATTATTCATTGTTGATGGCTAATGGTCTGACTGTTTCAGCAAAGAAAATCAATCATGAATACCAGGCAATCGGGAATACTCCCGTTGCAAAAATACTCTTTCTGCTCAATTTTTTTATGTCGAAAAAACTAACACCCTGTGGAAATCTCGCATGTCGCTGCTCAACGACTAAAAAACATGCCTTTTTTGCAAAAGAAAAGTGTTTTCGGAATGTAAAAATCCGGCGCTTCAGGGCGGGTATCCGGCATGTATTGTTATCTTTGCAGCCCTAATTTTCAACAACTTATGCTGAACAGATCCGAGCAGCCGTTCATTGGCGCTATTGAAAAGCTGGAATTACCGCCAGTGCAAACCCTATCCCTCGATAATGGGATACCGGTGTATGTGGTCAATATGGGCACACAGGAAGTGCTCAAGCTGGAGATCATTTTTTTTGCCGGACGCCCGTTCGAGCACAAAAAATTAGTCGCCCGCGCCACTGCCGCCATGCTGAAAGAAGGCTCCAAAAATTACGATTCGGCAACCATTGCAGAGCAATTCGATTTTTATGGCAGTAGCTTTCGCACGCCTTTCAACATTGATACCGCTGTCGTCGAGGTGTACAGCCTGAATAAATACTTTGACAATGTACTGCCCATCGCAGCGGATATTCTGGCGGAGCCGAGCTTTCCGCAAAAAGAACTCGACACTTACATCCAGGTTAATCAGCAAAGTCTGCAAATTGATCTGACTAAAAATGATACCGTTGCCTACCGCACGGTGACCGAATTGATTTTTGGCGCCGACAATCCATATGGTTACAATAGTTTTCCGGCTACCTACGGCGAACTTCGCCGGGACGATCTTGTGCAGCATTACCAGCGCTGTTTCAACAGCAGCAACTGCGCCATCGTGATTAGCGGCAAAGTAGATGACAAAGTAATCGCTTCGCTCAATCGCCACATCGGGCAGGCTATCCGCACTGGTGACAGACAACCGTCGGCTTTCCAAAGACAACCTTCTCCTGAGCGCAAGGTGCGCATCAACCATCCAGATACCGTGCAAATGGCAATCCGGTTAGGTCGCGACATGTTTAATCGCAAGCACCCCGACTACCCCGGCATGTACGTACTCAACACCGTGCTGGGCGGCTATTTTGGCTCGCGCCTGATGGAAAATATCCGTGAAGATAAAGGCTACACTTACAACATTTATACCGTGCTCGACACTATGACCTACGATGGCTGTTTTTACGTTGGCACCGAAGTTGGCAATGAATTTGCAAGACAAACGTTAGAAGAAATTTACAGAGAAATGGAAATCCTACGCCGCGAACCGATCGGAGAAGAAGAATTTGTAATGGTACACAACTACATTATGGGGGGATTTCTCAATATGCTCGACGGTCCGTTCAACGTCTCTGAAATTGTAAAAACCATCGTCAGCGAAGAACTGCCCATGAGTTACTTCAACGATCTGGTAAAAACGATTCAGGCGATCACCCCAGATGACCTACTGGTACTTGCCCAGCGCTATCTGAATCCGAATGATTACTGGGAGGTGATCGTAGGGGCGACCACCCAATTGCCCTAAAAAAAATTTTTTTCATAAAATCCTGAAATTGCTGTCAATAAGAATCATTTTTCATTTTCTTTTTCGCGAAAATTTCTCTTTTTTTGCGCCTGAAAGACGGATACCCCTCGAAAGTTGTTCATGGCGAATCATTAAACTCAGACGATTAGCTGCCGTCTGCCAAAAATGAGCAATTACAAAAGGTGCAGCTTTGAAAAAATTAGTTATCTTTCATCAAAAAACGTTGAGATTTTTCCACAAAATCCCAACAACTAAAAAACCGGAGGGCAAGAAATAAATGGGACTCTTTAGCTTTTTCAAGCAAGAACTGGCAATTGACCTGGGAACGGCCAATACCCTCATCATACAAGACGGGCAGGTGGTAGTGGATGAACCCTCCATCGTCGCCATCAATCGCCGAACAGGCGAAACGATCGCTGTGGGTACCAAAGCAATGCAAATGCACGAAAAAACCCACGAAGACATCAAAACTGTTCGACCGCTGAAAGATGGCGTTATTGCTGACTTTCAGGCTGCGGAGAGCATGATCGAAGGTTTTATCAACATGATCGGTGGGCGCCGCCGCCTTTTTTCGCACCTCAAAATGGTGATCTGTATTCCATCCGGCATCACTGAAGTGGAAAAACGCGCCGTATTCGATTCTGCCGACCACGTGGACTCCAAAGAAACCTACCTGATCCACGAGCCGATGGCTGCCGCTTTGGGTATCGGGCTGGACGTGGAAGAGCCGGTTGGTAACATGATTATTGACATCGGAGGCGGTACCACAGAAATCGCGGTTATCGCCCTGGCTGGTATCGTGGCAGACCAGTCCATTCGCATTGCCGGCGACGAACTGAACAGTGATATCATTAGCTACATGAAGCGACAGCACAATATTCTCATTGGCGAACGCACAGCAGAGCAAATTAAGATTCATGTCGGTTCGGCATTGCATGAATTGGATAGCCCGCCGGAAGATTACGCTGTAAACGGTCGGGACCTGATGACAGGCATTCCGAAACAGATCAAAATTTCCTACAGCGAAATCGCTCATGCGCTTGATAAATCCATTACCAAAATTGAGGATGCCATTCTGAAAGCGCTGGAATCCACGCCACCCGAGCTGGCGTCCGACATCTACCGCACCGGCTTGTATCTGACCGGTGGTGGCGCTTTGCTGCGCGGTCTGGACAAACGGATCGCACAAAAAACCAAGCTCCCGGTTCATGTCGCCGAAGATCCTCTGCGCGCGGTAGTAAGGGGCACAGGCATTGCGCTGAAAAATACGCACCGGTTTACGTTCCTGATTGACCGGAAAAGCGTCTGACAAATCCGGGAATTGTTAAAAGCGAGCCGTGAGGAATTTTTGCCTCAAAACCGCTCTGGCTGCCCGCTTTTGGATTCCGCTTGTCGGATATCGCCTGTACTTTCAAAATAATTTGATCATGCGAGGTCTCCTTCAGTTTTTGTTCCGAAACAGTAGCTTTCTGCTCTTCCTGCTGCTGGAAGGAGTGTCTTTTTTCATGATTGTGCGTTTCAACGACGAACAACAACGCATCTGGCTAAGCACTGCCAGCGCCATTGCGGGAAGTGCCAACAAAATAGCAGATGATTTTACCAACTATTTCTCACTGGGCAGGCAAAATTCGGAGCTTTTGGCAGAAAATGCGGCTCTGCGCAAGCGTCTGCACCAATTGCTCCTGATACAGCGCGACTCACTGGCAGGGGACTCCATCTCCCGCGAAGACCTGGCGGTGATCCTGAAAGATTCTATTTTCGCGGATACCAGTAAAAACTTATATTCTTTTATTCCAGCAAATATCATCAACAATTCCATTATTGCCGAAGACAACATTCTCACGCTCGACAAAGGCAGAAACGATGGCATACAAAAAGATATGGGCGTAGTCAGCAGCGAAGG
This sequence comes from uncultured Saprospiraceae bacterium, assembly GCA_964596135.1. Taxonomy (GTDB): domain Bacteria; phylum Bacteroidota; class Bacteroidia; order Chitinophagales; family Saprospiraceae; genus JADJNW01. Next base: position 14,935 of record CAZQTF010000043.1, read on the forward strand.
CATCGTAGGCATTGTGCTCAATGTTTCCGATCATTATGCCACTGTAATGTCCATTTTACATCGCCAGTCGAGGGTTTCAGCATCCATCCGGCGCACAGGGTACTTTGGCACCTTGCGCTGGTACGGCAAAGATTCGAGATTTATGTACCTCGATGCCATACCACGACATGAGGATGTAAAAAAAGGCGATATTATACAAACCAGCGGCTATTCCAATATTTTTCCAAAAGATATCAGAATTGGGGTGGTGGATACGGCTTATGTGGCACGAGGAGATGATTATCACACGATAAGAGTAAAACTGAGCGCTGACCTGGGCAAACTAAATCACGCTTATGTAGTCGTTAATAAAGACGCCGAAGAGCTTAAATCGTTAGAACTACGACAATCGCAATGAACAGAACGATCCTGATCAATATTGCCCGTTTTCTGGGGTTTGGGCTGGCACAAGTGCTTGTGCTGAAAAGGATCACCCTTTGGTGGGACGGATTTCATTATTTCCAGATTTTTTTGTATCCGTTGTTTGTGCTGCTCCTGCCTTTACGTACCCCACAGCAATTGGTCTTGTTTCTGGCATTTGTGATGGGTTTGAGCGTTGATATGTTCTACGACTCTGCCGGTTTGCATGCCAGTGCCAGTGTTTTTATGGCAGCCTGGCGCCCTTTCGTATTAAGGCAATTGGAACCGCGCGGCGGCTACAACATAAATTTCAGCCCAACCAAAGAACGCATGAAAATGCCCTGGTTCCTTCGTTACACATCCATCCTGATCGCAATCCATTTGTTTTTTTATTTTTGCGTAGAAACTTTTACCTTCGTTTATATTGGCGAAATTTTACTCAAAACGATTTGCAGTTTCGCGATTTCTGTGTTTTTTGTATTAATGACTATGCTAATTTTAAATCCTGAAGATTAGGTATTGGAATATTTTTTAATGTAAAAACCTAACCACGTAAAAATGTCGGATAGCCTGCGTAATCGGCAATACATCATACAGGTTGTTTTTATTCTGGCGGCGCTTTTGCTCGTGGGCAAAGCGATGCAGCTTCAATTGATTGACGGGACTTTCCGCCAAATGGCGGACGCTACCGCTATTCAAAAGTATACTATTTATCCGGCGCGCGGCTTGATCTATGATCGCAACGGAAAACTGCTCATTTATAATACGCCCACCTATGACCTGATGGTCACTTACAATCAGATTAATTGGGAAAACTTCGACACGACCAAGTTCTGTACACTGCTCGGAATTGACAAAAAATTATTTGAAGAGAATATTCAGAAAGACTGGAAAGACCCCCGCTACTCCAAAGTAGTTCCTTATGTATTCATGAGTAAACTCTCGCCGGATGCCGTTGCCAGGTTTCAGGAAAGTTTGTACGAGTATCCTGGCTTTTATCTGCAATTGCGAAATGCACGCGGCTATCCGCACCAAAATGCCGCTCACTTACTCGGATACATCCGCGAAGTGAATTCTAATGAACTGAAAAAAGACTCCGTCAACTATGAAATAGGCGACTACATCGGCGCCAGTGGACTGGAACTCGCTTACGAAAAAGAACTGCGCGGCGTAAAAGGCGTCCGCTATGTACTGAAAGACAACCTGGGACGGGATGTAGGTTCTTATAAAGATGGCGCGCAAGATTTTGCCCCCATTTCAGGAACCGACATCATCGTTTCGATTGATCTGGAGTTACAGGCTTATGGCGAATTGTTACTGCAAAACAAAACGGGCAGTATCGTTGCCATTGAGCCGGAAACCGGCGAAATCCTGGCAATGATCAGCTCCCCCAGCTACGACCCCAACCTTTTGACAATCAACGAAAAACGCGGTAGAAATTTCGCTGAATTACTCGCCGATCCCAATAAAATTTTTTTCGATCGGGCGGTGCAGGCTGAGTATCAACCAGGGTCGATTTTCAAACCGGCCGTGGCATTGATCGCTATGCAGGAAGGCGTATTGACGCCCAACCGCACCATTGGCTGCAATGGCGGCTATTTCTTTGGCGGTCAGAAAACTGGTTGTCACGGGCATCCTACTTGCACAAGCGTCGCTATGGGTATTCAGCATTCCTGTAATGCTTACTTCGTAACCGTTTTCCGGGAAGTGGTAGATAAAGAAGGTTTTTACAATCCACAAAAAGGGCTGGACATATTTAACAGCTACCTGGATAAAATGGGGCTGGGCAAGCCGCTGGGCATAGATTTTCCGAATGAGCAAAACGGTAATTACCCAACCTCTATATTTTACAACAACATGTTTGAACGCCAGCAAGCCGGGCAAAAATGGAACTCCTCCTGGATCCGTTCGGTCGGCATCGGGCAGGGCGAAATGTTGCTCACAACCGCACAAATGGCAAACATGGGCGCAATGATCGCCAATCGGGGTTACTTTGTCACACCGCACCTCGTCAAAAAATACAAAGGCAACGACCGGCAAATTCCTGAAGAATACCGCACTAAAAAATATGCGGGCATTGATGCGATACACTTTGAACCGGTCATTGACGGGATGGAGCGCGCGGTACTGGGCGGTACCGCCCGCATCGCTTATCTGCCGGATATTCCCATTTGCGGCAAAACCGGTACTGCCGAAAACCCGCACGGCGAAGATCACTCGATCTTTTTCAGCTTCGCGCCAAAGGCAAATCCGAAAATCGCCATCGCCGTTTATGTAGAAAACGCTGGTTTCGGAGCGACTTACGCTGCGCCCATTGCCAGCCTCATGATCGAAAAATACCTTACCGATACAATTCGCCAGGAACGCAAATGGCTGGAAGAACGCATCGTCAATGCCAATCTGATCAACAAAGCAAAACCCTAAGCGATGCCGCTCAAGTCTATTTTCTCTATTGTGCTGATGCTTTTGGCGGGAGTTTTCCAGGCGCAGAATGACAGCATTCGCAGCCTTCGGCTCTTGTTTGCCGGAGACATCATGGGGCATGAATCACAGATCAAATCCACTGAGATAGAAAAAGATAAACTTTACGATTATTCACCATGTTTTAAATACATCGCTCCCATTCTGAAAGACGCCGACCTCACCATCGGCAATCTCGAACTCACATTCCCTGGCAAACCACCCTACACGGGCTACCCTATGTTCAAAAGCCCCGAAGACCTGGCGCTGGCATTGCGGCATGCCGGCTTCAATTTTCTGGTCACTGCCAACAATCACAGCAACGACGGCTGGCTCAACGGCGTTGTCAATACGATCAATACGCTTGATGAATATAGCTTTTACCACACTGGCACGTTCAAAAATGCCGACGAGCGGGAGGCTTTCTATCCATTGATTGTATATAAAGGCAATTTCAAACTCGCGTTTTTAAATTATACCTACGATACCAATGGCGTCCCGACCAAACCACCTTCGATTGTGAATGAAATTCGGGAAGACCTGATCGAAGTCGATATGGCGGTTGCCCGCGCACTCGAACCTGATGCGATCATTGTCATCCTGCACTGGGGCGAAGAATATCAACTCATTGAAAGCAAAAAACAACGCGATCTGGCACAAAAATTAGCCGACTGGGGCGCCGATCTCATCGTGGGAGCGCATCCGCACGTGGTACAGCCTATCAAAACGATAACCACTATACTCCCCGACAGCACTGGAAAATTCGTACCGGTGGCGTACTCGCTGGGCAATTTTATCTCCGGTCAGGTGAAAGCCAACACGGATGGCGGCATCATTCTTGACGTGCAACTAAAAAAAGATATTGTCAACAATATCCTCTGGATTGAAACACCCCAGTACATTCCTGTGTGGCGCTGGCGCGAAAAAACCGCCGAAGGAAAACAAATCTACCGCGTCGTGCCGATCGCTCCTTACGAAGAAGACGCAAGCACCATCAACATGAGTACCGCCGACCACGCCGCTATGCTCCGCTACGCCCGCGCAGTACGAAAAAACCTTCAGCATTCGGCGGCTACCGAAAGAAAAGTATCTTTGCCCAAAGCGGAATAACCGGAAAATCACATTCAGATCATGATTGTATCAGCAATAGTCGCCGTTTCCAAAAATATGGTGATCGGACGCGACAACCAAATTCCCTGGCATTTGTCGGGCGATATGAAGTTCTTCAAGCGTACCACGATCAATCACCATGTCATCATGGGGCGCAAAACCTTTCGCTCGATCGGCATGCCACTGCCTAAGCGCACCAACATTATCATTTCGCGTGATCCGTTTTTTATTGCCAGCGGCTGCATCGTAGCGCGCTCAGTCGAAGAAGCACTGGAAATCGCCTACGACCATCAGGAAACCGAAGCTTTTATCATCGGCGGCGGCGAAATTTATCGGCTTAGCCTTCCTTACTGGGATAGAATTTACCTCACCGAAGTGGACGTCGAAATTCCGGATGGCGAAGTCTTTTTCCCACAACCCACCTGGGACGAATGGCAATTGCGCTCCTCCGAATCCTTTTCCAAAGACGCGCAAAACGACCATGACTACAAAATCAAGGTTTTTGAGCGGAAACCGATATAAAAACTATGAATACATTTTCTGTGATAGATTATTTGCCCGTCTTATTTTCGCCTTTCTTTATATATCGCTTTGGGTTCATCAAACATTCTTAGCTATAATTGCTCAGGAATTATTATATGATAATTTGAAATAAATAACTCTTTTCCTAATTGGTCCGATTTTTTTGTTACGTTGCGCATGCCATATTTTAAATCCCAGGGCGAGATATCTGCAAAATCATATAATTTTCTAATATAAGGGCTGTCATCATAAGTTAACAGCCACTGATAGGCGCAATTTTTTAATGTATTTGCGAGTCTTTCGTGGTCAAAGGTTTTGTGTAATTGACCATTTTTGCCGTATAATGCCGATTTGGTTGCAGAATAATATGGTGGATCTAAAAATAAAAATACATTATTGCCCTGCGCCTCAATGACATTTTGATAATCTAAATTTGTGATAATAGTATTGTCAAGAACATGAGTAAGATTCTTCAATCGTTCGATACTCGAATTTGTAAATCGACCTTTGAAAGCCTGCTCAGAATACCCTCCTGCTTCCGTAGTGCCAGAAAAAGTGATCCGATTAAAAACAAAAAAGGCACTTGCTTTTTGTAGTTCATTAAAATTAGAAATATTTTCTACTAAAAATTGATATAATGCTTTCCCTTCTGTAAATGACGCTCGCCATTGATAAACCTGCTCTATTACTGTCTCCATATCGCTTTGGCAATATTTCCAGAAAAAAAATAATTCTTTATAAATATCATTTATCCAAAATCTTTTGTCTGGAAACCGCTGTTTCAAATACAAGTAAACAGAACCTCCTCCTACAAATGGCTCTCTAAATTCTTCGAATTCTGGTATCAAAGAATTTATTAAATTAATAGCTCGGCTTTTGCCGCCCGGATAACGCAAAGGACTTTTAATCATCCTGCTTTTGAAATTTTAACAATCAAACCATTCACTTGAGCTTCACTTATTAAGGTCCTTGTAAAATCTTTTTGTTTTTCGGGAAAAGAGTTTTTTTTAAAAAAAACGATTCAATTTCTTCAGTTGTGCCAGTTGATTGAATCCTCCCGTTCAATTTATCCGAAGTTAATGACAAGACAGCTTTTCAATTGATACTTCCTGTAAATTAAAAAATAAAACAGGCTTTAGTAACCCATCCTTGATGTCACTTCTACCCGGCAGTAATGATCTTTTGGAATGCCTACTTCCCAAAGAGTAGCTGTTTCAGAATCAATTTTCAACTCATTACCTCTTAGATAGTATTTACCGCCAAGATAATTTGAAATTGTAATAATTACTTTAGAATTATTTGGTAAAAATTCTTTGGATTGCATTACATTTAATTCTTTAAACCGGGCTTTTTTAGCTTTTTCGAATAATTCAACATATTGTAAAACGCTCTCGTATGGATGTGAACGGGTTCGTTTCGGAGAAACTCATTTAGGTACAGCAAAAGTTTTACTGTTATCTTCCATGATGCATAAAGTTGGGATGGAATTTATATCAAATTCGTTGAGAGGCACTTTAATGAACTCTGAGAGTATGTTTAAATTTCAGTTACAGGAATAAAAGAGTGAGAATCAGTTTATAAA
>CAZQTF010000044.1:0-20617 GCA_964596135.1 uncultured Saprospiraceae bacterium
TGCTGGCTATTGCTTTTATCTGGGCACTGAAAACAGGCGAATTCCTTTTGGAAAATCTGGTCGGAATTTTCAAAGATGAAGGTTGAGATGATTGATGAACATTATTATGCACCACCTAAATGGTTTTTGGATAACGCTACCAGATATGATTATTATGATCGGAACGGACCAATTGTTTTTGCCGGAGAATATGCAGCGCACGGACCGGATAAGCAGGCCCCAACTTCCCGCAATACCTGGCTGAGCGCATTGGCGGAAGCTGCTTTTATGACCGGCTTGGAACGCAATGCCGATATTGTGCATCTGGCTTCTTACGCGCCCCTTCTCGCGCATGTGGATGCCTGGCAATGGCGCCCCAATCTGATATGGTTTGATAATCTGCGTGTAATGACAACGCCAAATTATTATGTTCAGCAATTATATTCTACCAATCTCGGAACACATGTATTGCCGATAAGTGCTGAAAATCAAGTTATTGTCGGAGAAGATAGCCTTTATGCCAGTGCCGTTTTTAATCAAAATACGAAAGAAGTTATCATAAAAATGGTCAATGCATCCGTTCAATCTGCCGAGATTCAAATAGACCTGAAAGGAGCGGTTTTAGCTGACAATACCATTCATACACAAATGCTTTCGTGTAATAGACTTTTGGATTATAATACTTTAGATGACATGAAGAATATTCATCCTATACAGGGAAAACAGAATACGTCGGGTAGCGCGATTAGTATTGTTTTAAATCCGCAGACATTTATCGTGGTAAAGGCAAGCGTGAAAGATGAATAAAGTGAAGTGGAGGGGAAAGCAATTCTCAAAAATATCACAGCGCAAAGCGGGATTATTGTATTTTTGGCAAAAACAAAATGATGAGCTTTCGCACACCATACCAACCCATATTTGCTATTTCCCAATTCATCTGCTTGTTGTTGCTGCTATCGACGTTGCCGGCATTGGCGCAAAAGAGAAAACAATCCGTCGCTACGACGGCTGAGGTCTATCATTCTTATCTTCCAGAAAGTTGGAAACAAGGTTTGAAATACCGTCTGATTGGTCCGGCGCGGGGCGGGCGCGTGACAGCAGTGACTGGCGTACCTTCAGCAATTCATACCTTTTATATGGGTTCTACCGGCGGCGGCGTTTGGAAAACAACCGATGGCGGAATCAACTGGCGAAACGTTTCCGATCGTTACTTCCAAGTGGCTTCGATCGGTGCGGTGGAAGTGGCGCCGTCCGATGAAAATGTCGTTTATGTGGGCACCGGTTCGGCATGCCCGCGCGGAAATGTATCTATTGGCAAAGGCATTTATAAATCTACCAATGCCGGCGATAGCTGGACCTTTGTCGGTTTGGAAAAAAGCGGTTCGGTTGGCAAGATCATTATTCATCCTGATGATCCCGATCTGGTGTATGCGGCAGTGCTGGGCAATCCTTTTGCGCCCAATCCTGACCGGGGGGTGTTTCGCAGTAGGGATGGTGGCCAATCCTGGGAAAAAGTACTGTTTATCAGCGATAGTACCGGCGTGATTGATCTGGCGATCAACCCACAAAATCCGCGCATCATGTATGCTGCCGGCTGGCGCGCCGAGCGTAAATCCTGGACCTTGATAGATGGCGGACCAGAAGGTGGCATTTGGCGAACGACCGATGGCGGCGATACTTGGGAAAAACTCAGCGGAGGCCTGCCGGGTGGTTTGCTGGGACGCATCGGCATTGCAGTTTCCCCGGCGAATCCCAACCGAATCTGGGCAATCCTTGAAGCACAAAAAGAGACCGACGGCGGCTTATATCGCAGCGACGATGGCGGCGACTCCTGGCAACGCATCAACCGTGATCATGAGCTTCGGCAGCGCGCATGGTATTACAATCACATCACCGCCGATCCTTTGGATGAGAATACCGTTTATGTTAATAATGTCAGCTTTTTGCGTTCGGTGGATGGTGGCAAGTCCTTCAGCCGTATCTCTGTACCGCACGGCGACAATCACGGACTATGGATCAACCCGACGAATCCGGCTATCATGATTCAATGTAACGACGGTGGTGCCAATATTTCTTACAATGGTGGCAAATCCTGGTCCACCCAGAACAATCAACCAACTTCTGAGATTTACCGGGTCACAGTGGACAATCAATTTCCGTACCGTGTGTACGGCGCTCAGCAGGACAATACAACGATTTCCGTTCCCAGCCGCAATCCCGGCGGATTGAACCCAGAAGAACACTGGCGCGCCGTAGGCGGTGGCGAAAGCGGGCACATTGCGGTAGATCCGAGAGATCCGAATATCGTTTATGCCGGCAATTACATTGGGCAGATTACTCGCCTGGACATGAGCAAAGGGCATCAGCGCGACATTGTGGCGTATCCGCAAATGCACGACGGACAAGCGCCGCGCAATATTCGCTATCGTTTCCAGTGGAACGCGCCTATTCGGCTTTCACCGCACAATCCCGATATTTTGTACCATTGCTCGCAGTTTGTGCATCGTTCGAAGGATGGCGGACAAACCTGGGAGGTGATCAGTCCTGATCTGACGACCAACAACGATGCGTATCATGATATTCCCGGCGGACCAATTCAGCACGATCACACCGGCGTAGAATTGTACACGACCATTTTTGCTTTTGAAGAATCGCCCCACGAAGCCGGCGTGCTCTGGGCAGGCAGCGATGATGGCCTGATCCATATTTCACGCGATAACGGCGCCAGTTGGCAAAATATCACACCGCCGCAAATGCCGAAGGAAGGCACCATCAACAGCATTGACCTGTCGGCGCACGGCAAAGGGCGGGCATTAGTGGCAGTTTACAAATACCGTGAAAACGATTTTCGACCTTATATTTTTCTGACAGATGACTACGGTAAAACCTGGCAACTCCTGACCAACGGCAGCAATGGCATTCCTGCCGATCATTTTGTGCGGGTGGTGCGCGAAGATCCCAATCGAAAAGGGTTGCTCTATGCCGGAACAGAGTTTGGCATGTACATTTCATTTGACGCGGGCAAGCATTGGGAATCATTTCAGGGCAACCTGCCCGTCACGCCCGTGACAGACTTGCTGGTCAAGGATCGCGATTTGGTCATCGCTACTCAGGGGCGCAGTTTCTGGATTCTCGATGACTTGTCGCCGCTTTACGAAATGACATCGGATTTATCGCAGAAAAGCTCGCATTTATTCAAAATACGCGATGCTTATCGTACCCAATTGCGCAATTTTTGGGGACAAGAAGTGCCGCAACCGGCGCCCAATGGCGCGTTGATTTATTTCTACTTGCCAAAAGCAGTCAAGGATTCAGTGCAAACCCTGATGACATTGAGCATTATTGATCCCGAGGGTAGAGTTCGCCGTGTGTTTTCAACCAACCCAAACAAGAAAAAGCGGGAAGAACAACTAAAAATAGAAAGCGGTCTGAATCGTTTTCTCTGGGATTTGAATTACGAAGAACCTGATTTGCAGGAAAATGCGTTTTTTTCGCTGGCTTATACCGGGCGCATGCAGGGTATGATCGGCACGCACCGCGCCGAACTGACAGTGGGCAATGAAACCCTGGTACAAACTTTTGAGGTGAAAAAAGACCCTCGCTGGACGGTAAGCGATGCAGATTTAAAAGCGCAACACGATCTTACCGTACAAGTAATGGAATTGTTTAATGCGTGCCACGCAACCATCGGCAATGTTCGCAATTTGCGCAAGCAGATACAGGACATTTCGGCGCAGACAACACAGGCAGGCTATTCGGATCAAATCAAAGCGCAGGCGGACAAAGTAGTACAGCAATTAAGCAATCTGGAAAAACAACTCATCCAAACCCAAAGCGAAAGCAGTCAGGATCCGATCAACTATCCGCCGATGCTCGATGATCAGATGGCATATTTGTATTCAATTGTCAATTCGCAGGACGCCCGCCCCAACGATGGTTGTTATGAGCGTTATAATGATTTGACAAAGGCTTATGATGCTTATAAAGCGATATTTCAAAAAATTGTAAATCAAGAGATTGTGTTATTCAATACGTTGCTGGAAAAGGAAAATGTACCAAGGGTGATTCTGAAGCCATGATGCAGGTGGGTAAGCCCGGGGCTGACATCGAGGCTGGTATTGCCAATTCCTGGCGGCGCTTTTTTCTTACAAAAAATCCTGTTAATTTCAGGCATCTAAAACCATATGATCATGAGATTTGTACTATTTTCCTTAATTGTTGTGCTTTTTGTTTCCTGTAGCCGGAAAAAAAATGAAAACATGCAAAATCCCGTAATTCCTGTGACCTACCCAGATACCAAAACGGTGGAGCAGGTTGATCATTATCACGGAACCGATGTAGCAGACCCCTATCGTTGGCTGGAAGTAGATACCGCCGCAGAGGTAGAAGCATGGGTGAACGCGCAAAACGCCGTCACTTTCGATTATCTGTCGAAGATTCCTTACCGTAAGCAGATCGCTGATCGTTATGCTGAGTTATTTAATTATCCGAAATATTCCGCGCCGTTTCGCGAAGGCGAATATTATTTTTTTTATAAAAACGACGGATTGCAGAACCAGTCGGTGATATACGTGCAAAAAGGACTCGACGGCAAACCCGAAGTATTTATTGACCCCAACGAAATGTCGAAAGATGGCACGACCGCTGTATCCCTGCTGGGTGCCGACGATGACGGCAGGTACATGGCGTATACGATTCAGGAAGCTGGATCAGACTGGCAGCAGATCCGTGTGAAGGAGATCGCCACTAAAAAAGACTTGTCGGATGTACTTCGCTGGGTGAAGTTCTCTGGAGCTTCTTGGTACAAAGATGGCTTTTTTTACAGCCGTTATCCACAGCCCGCTAAAGGTTCTGAGCTTTCAGGCAATAACCAGTATCATTCCGTCTTTTTTCACAAACTCGGAACCGACCAGGCGCAGGACAAACTGATCTATCGGGATGACGCTAATCCGAATCATTATCATTTTGGTGGGGTGACCGAAGATAATAAGTATTTTATTATGTATAAACAGCCCGGTACGGACGGTTTTGCTACTTATTTTCAAGATTTAGAAAAAGAAGGGTCTTTTCAGTTGTTGTTTGAAGGGTATGATCACAAAAGCTCGGTGGTACATAATATTGGTACAAAATTTCTGGTGCTCACGGATATTGATGCGCCCAATTACCGCCTGATAGAAGTGGACGTGACCAAACCTCAAAAGCAGTATTGGCGAGAGATCATTCCGCAATCGGAGCATCTTCTGCAAAGTGCAACGACCGGCGCTGGCAAGCTGTTCGCCAATTATTTAGTGAATGCTACCGATCGTTATTATCAAATGAATTATGACGGCAGCGATCGCCGGGAAATCGAACTACCCGGATTAGGCAGTGCCGGCGGCTTCGGGGCAAAAGAAGAAGATAAGATTTTGTTTTATACATTTACTTCATTTATTTACCCGAATACTGTTTTTCAATACGATCCGGCGACCGGCAAATCGGAAGAATTTTTTAAATCCGAATTAAAGTTTAATCCACAGGATTACGTGGAAAGACAGGTGTTTTACACCAGTAAGGATGGCACAAAAGTTTCGATGTTCATTGTACATAAAAAGGATTTAAAATTAGATGGGAATAACCCCGCCTATCTTTATGGTTATGGTGGTTTTAATGTGAACCTAACGCCATTTTTCAGTACTACCAACCTGATTTTACTGGAAAACGGCGGCGTGTACGCCATGCCCAATCTGCGCGGGGGCGGTGAGTATGGCGAAGCCTGGCATAAAGCAGGCATGCTGGATAAGAAACAAAATGTATTTGATGATTTTATTGCAGCCGCTGAATATTTGATAAATGAAAAATACACCTCGAAGCAAAGGCTGGCGATCGCCGGAGGCTCTAATGGAGGGTTGCTTGTTGGTGCGGCGATGACCCAGCGCCCCGACCTTTTTGCAGTGGCCTTTCCGGCTGTAGGCGTGATGGATATGCTGCGCTACCACAAATTTACGGTGGGTAAAGGCTGGATTCCCGAATACGGATCAAGCGAAGACCCGGAGCAGTTTAAGTATTTGATTAAATATTCACCATTGCACAATCTAAAGCCAGGCGTGAAATATCCGGCGACCTTGGTGACAACCGCCGATCATGACGATCGGGTCGTCCCGGCGCATTCTTTTAAGTTTGCCGCCAAATTGCAGGAATCGCATGCCGGTGATAATCCGGTACTCATTCGCATTGAAACTAAAGCCGGGCACGGCGCAGGCAAGCCAACCTCCAAAATTATTGAGGAGCAAGCAGATATTTGGTCGTTTTTTTTCTATAACACCAATTCGCCGGTAAAATATGATGTAAAAGGATAAAATCTGGTAATTTTATTAAGTTTCGAAAAAGATTGTATAAAAGAATTGTAATTATTAATCAATGAATCAAAAAACAGCAGAGCAATTGGAACGGATTGACGCAAAACTGCAGCAATTGCTGGAAAAACTGCGTTCATATTCTGATGAAGTACTAAATAAAAAGCCCACGCCTGATAGTTGGTCGGTGTTGCAGGTGATGCACCATTTGATGCTGGCGGAAAATTTGTCGGGCAAATATGTGCAGAAAAAGTTGAGTTTTAACCCAAAACTAGAAAAGACGAATTGGAGCACCGCCTGGCGAATGCTGGTGCTACGCTCTTATAATTATCTGCCGATCAGGCTGAAAGCACCTGCCAATGTGAGTTCGGAAAACCTGCCGGAGCAATCCACTTTGTCAGAAACATCGGAAAAGTGGCTGACGCAGCGCCGTCAACTGCGGGATTATCTGGCGACACTGCCGGATGACATTTTTGATAAGGAAGTGTATAAACACCCTATCGCCGGGCGCCTGAGTCTGCTTGGGATGCTTACCTTCTTCGAGGGGCATTTTGACCGGCATTTAGCGCAAATCAACCGAATATTAGGGGCTTAATCTTGGAGACATTTTCCTTATTCAAAATTTAAACCAACATCCCTGCGATAGCCGCCGTAAGGAAACAGGCAATGGTTCCGCCGATCAGCGCTTTGATGCCCAGTTCGGTCAGGTTTTTGCGCTGCCCGGGCGCAATGGCGCCGATGCCGCCAATTTGAATGCCGATAGAAGCAAAATTGGCAAATCCGCAAAGGGCATACGTGGAGATGATGACTGATTTTTCGCTTAGTTCTTTTTCCATACCTTGCAATGCTGCGTAGGCGAAAAACTCGTTGAGTGTTGTTTTTAAACCTAAAAGCTGCCCTACGAGCATGGAATCGTACCAGGAAACGCCAAGCAACCAGGCGATTGGTGAAAAAAGAATACCAAGAACGTATTGAATATTAAACCCATCGAATCTGCCGTTGGTGGAAGTAACCACGAAATCATTCAAGCCCGTCCAACTGCCGATAAAATTCACAAAAATATAATTGAGCAAAGCAATAAAAGCCGTAAATACGAGCAACATAGCGCCGACATTGATTGCCAGCCGCAATCCATCCGTGGTGCCACGGGAAATAGCATCGAGCATATTGTGACCAACGTCTTGTCGTGGAATATCCAATTTTTGGTGGGTCAAATCCGTTTTTTCGGTTTCAGGAAATAACATTTTAGCGGCCATAATAGCCGCCGGTGCCGACATGATAGAAGCTGTCAGCAGGTGCGTCGCGAAAATCTGTCGCATGGCTGCGTCAGGTCCACCCAGAAAACCTACATAAGCGGCAAAAACGCCACCGGCGATGGTTGCCATTCCGCCAGTCATCAGGCAGAGCATTTCCGAGCGGGACATTCCCTCAATATAAGGTTTGATAACTAAAGGCGCTTCGGTCTGACCAATAAAGATGTTCGCTGCTGCCGCGAGACTCTCCGCTCCGGTGACGCGCATGGTTCGGCTCATTACCCACGCAAAACCCTTGATAATCAATTGCAAAATACCCAGATAATACAACACAGAAGATAATGCCGAAAAGAAAATGATCGTTGGCAGCACTTTGATGGCAAAAATATAACCCACTGTGAAGACATCGCCGGTCGCACCATCCTGAATCTGCACCGTGTCGGGCCATTTACCCAGTACAAAGTCGGCGCCTGCTTCTGTAAAATCCAGGAGCACAACGAAAAAACTGGAGACAAAATCAAAACCTTTGCGCACGATGTCAACCTGTAAAATGAGTACCGCCAACACCAACTGTAGCACTAAGCCAATCAAAACAAGTTTCCAGTCAATTGCTCGCCGATTATTGCTCAACAAAAAACAAATACCCAGCAATACTGCAATTCCCAACAAACCCCGTAAAATATCTATCATATAGCGTAGCCTTATTTAATGATTTGCAAAACATTCCAAAAGTAGAAAAATTTATGGAAATCTATTGGCTTGTGGAGATTTTGTATCAATTGTTTTTATCAATGGTCACTATGAAAGCGTTGTTGTACCAGAAATAATTCCTATCTTTATATCCCGGAAATTCCAGTCAATATGAAACGCTTTGTCATTGGTATTACCGGGGGTAGCGGCTCAGGAAAAACCTCGTTCATCCGCCAATTGAGATCCAGATTTAATGAACGAGACATTTGCATTATCTCGCAGGATGATTATTACCGACCTCGTCAGGAGCAAACGACGGACGCACAGGGAGTTTACAATTTTGATTTACCCAAATCCATTGATAAAAAGGCATTTATTCACGATATTAAGCGGCTGCTGGAAGGGGAAACCGTCGTTCGCCAGGAATATATTTTTAACAATGAGGAGCCAAACCCCAAAATTCTTACCTTTCATCCGACGCCAGTCATTATCGTGGAAGGCATTTTTGTGCTGCATTTCAAAAAAGTGCGGAAATTACTGGATTTGAAAGTGTATTTGCACGCCAAGGAAAATTTGAAGGTCATTCGCCGTATCCGCCGCGACCAGGTAGAACGCAATTACCCACTCGACGATGTGTTGTATCGCTACCAGCATCATGTTTTGCCTACTTATGAAAAATACATTCAGCCCTATCGGGATGAAGCCGATCTGGTCATTAACAATAATCAGCATTTTGAAATGGGGCTGGAGATAATGACCGGCTACCTGAAGCATTATTTATCACAGTGGCAAAAGGAAGAAGGCGCATTGCCCGCCGAAACCGCAAGTTATGTTTAGCTTTTCTGTTGTTGCAATGCTTCGATTTGCTTCATAATTTCCTCTGCCTCAGCTACTTTGATTGCATACGCCTTGATATCACCACTGCGCTGGATTTGCATGGCTTCTTCCATTAGTTTTTGATATTGCTTTTGCAATTCCTTGATGGGGTCTTTTTTGAATAATCCAAACATGATCATTAGTTTGGAAGTACAACAGTCAAGACCGTAAAATGTTCTTGATTCCGGTCTTCGTCGAAGCAACTAAATAATCTCCTCAAATTCTTCTGCTTCCGCTGCAGGCATGGCTCTTGCCATTGCCTGGTTTTTGAGGGTATGCATTCGGTTGAGCATTTGCAGTACTTCATCGCAGAAAGCAGTATCTACCAGCTTTTGCACATCTTCAAGTGTATTGGTCGAATCGCCGGCGCGGAATTTATACGTTTGCTCATATAAGCCGGATTCAAATTTGACCGAAATTTTATTATCCATTTTAAAAATGGTAATTTTCAAAACCGGATGCTCGATGTAACCAATGATTCTCATAGTTTGGAGATGGAATGATTTAGGTTTATAATGTTTTACTGTCCAGATTTTTGGATACTCCCTGTGAGTAATTCATATAAAGATCGGTATTCGGGGTATTTTTCGAGGTATGCCAAATGTCGCCGGATTGTGGACTCATCGCCGCGTATTGCTGGTCCAGTTTGCATTCTTGCGGGGAGATGTTCTTGCACTTTTTCAGCCGTTTCGCGGATGAGCGGGCGCAGCAAGTCGAAAGGCAGGTTTTCTTTTTCTAGAATATCGTAGCCAACCTGAAATAAATGATTTGTAAAATTATTGACAAACACTGCCGCCACATGCAGAGTGGCGCGTTGCGCATCATCAATGCGATAAACTTTTGGACTGATTTGTTTGGCCAGATTTTCCAGCAGTTGCAGGTCAGATTCTTGACAAGCGTAAACGCAAATTGGAATTTGCTCAAAATCAACCATTCTGGAAACAGAAAACGTTTGCAGGGGGTAAAAAATGCCGAAGCGCTCAAAATGAGGCGCTAAAACCGAAGAAGGCGTTGCGCCGGAAGTATGTACAACAAGCTTGCCTTTTGCCGGTAGCTTTGCTGCTACATCGGCGATGGCGCTATCGTGCACTGCCAGGATGTACAAATCCGCATCGGAATGAACGTCGGCGAGATCGGTAATGGCTTGTGCACCAACGATTTTCGCCAATATATTGGCTTTTTCCACAGTGCGACTAAAGACCTGATCCATATGCAGGCCTTTTTCATACAATCGTTTACCAAGATGATAACCGACGTTTCCTGCCCCGATTAATATAATAGACCATTCACGATTGATCATTTGCCGGTGATCATTTACTGATGTATCGCTTTTTATCTGAGCCTTTGTATTACTTCATCTTCATGCGGTGCGCCATACTGATCGTCAGACCAATCATCATGAGGGTAGTGCCCAGCCAGAAGAAGTTGATCCCCGGAAACTCAATCGCTTCCAGCACGATATAATCAGAACGCAGCGAATCGGTGGCAATTTCTACCGGTACCTTGAAATTTTGGGGCTGTCCTGCCCGTGCAATAAAAAACTGACTGGTTTCCGTGTTTGGATCGAATTTGGCGAAGCCAATACGCAAACCGAGTTCTTCGATTGCATCCTTAATGCCCATAGCCTGATTACCGCGAATCAAATAGATCGGTTTTGCTAAATAAGTTTTGCCGTCTGGGGTCGTTACGTTCAACATGGCGCCAATGGCAATATCGCCTTCTTGGGGCTGATAATCAGGGTGTTCTGGACGAGGAACCAGTTGCACGAGTTTGATTTCCAGATCGTCAAACGTTTTCTTTTCACCCTGCTGGAAGCGATATTCTTTATAATCCAGTTGATCATCCAATACAAAAGCACGTTCAAAAATGGCGTCGCTCAGGCGCACCTTGGCGCTTAGCTCATTAATTTGTACCGGATAGCTATATACTAACTGCCCGCGAGCCGCCAGCATAGGCTCTACGATGTAAGTGCTGTCTTCACCTTCTCGTTTTACAGCTACCCGAACGCCAATGGGAATATCGCCCGGCTGGGGTTTATAATCATGGCTGGCTGGCGTGTAATTAATGGATTCCACCCGCAGATCAAAGCGTTTCAGCAAAAACGTATCCTGATCTTTGATTTCAACGGTGTCGTAAAAACTTATAACTTCGCCAACCAACGCTTCATAGCGGCGGTAGTTGAGGCTATCTTCGCGTTGTTTGCGGAGCTCCATGTCAATTTCCACCTGGGGTAGCGAGCGAATGTGCGTGAAAACGTCTTTGTTCCAGTACTGCTTGGTTGAAGGGTTCGATGCGGCAATTTTTGTAAAGGACTTATCGTACAGAATATTCGGATACAAATTGAATTCTTCCACTATTTCCCCCTGCTGGTTGCGGCGTTTGTAATTGACCGTGTACGTTCGGGTAAAATTCACCATAGTATCTTGGGTATAAGTCACTTCGTAACCGCTCATCAACATGGTAGTCCCCTTGAATAGCAGGATGTTTTGCTCCATGCTTTCCTCTCCGGCGCCCTCGATAATGCCGTCCATCACAAACGGATTGGAGGAAATATACTGTTTATTCAAGCCGGAAGCTATAATGCCCACCACCATTAGTCCAAACCCGAGGTGCGCGATCGCCGAGCCACCGATTTTCAGGTTGCCTCTCAGAAATGTAATAATGTAATCGAGATTGGTGACTACCGCAAAGATGCCGGAAAACAGCAACAGCCAATATTGCCAGGCTCGTGCCTGAATCCATTGCGTGCTAATGACCGTCAGAATGAGCGCCAGTGCAACCGCAACGCCGGTGTGCATTAAAAATTTTCGCAGGTGTTTGTCAAAATGGACTTCCCGAAAGCGAAAATACTGGGAGATTCCGGAAAGCAGCCCAATAAATACGCCAATCCAGAGTTGGTATTTGTTGTGATGTGCCACCTGATCGGTGATAACTCTTCCTTCAAATGCTGGATCAAAAAACTGCATGATTTTATTATAAACCGGCAGCGAAGTGGAAGCTGTAATCAATAATGAAGAAAACAGTAAAACCAGTGTGCCAATGAACATCCAGAACTCCTTGGAGGCGGTGGCTTCTTCTTTTTTAGGTGCCGGTATCTGGCTATAATTTTTTGCCAGCAAAACGGCGGATAACACTAAAAATGCAGCAATTAATATAATTAATTGCCACTCCAAACCCATTTCCGTGAAAGCGTGTACCGATGTGTCGCCCAGCACGCCGCTTCGTGTGAGAAAGGTGGAGTATAAAATGAGGATAAAGGTGAGAATGTAATAAACAAAGGTGCTGCGAATGGAATGTCCGGTACTTTTGGCAATCAGGTTAGTGTGAATACCTGCCACCAACATCAGCCAGGGCACCAGCGACATATTTTCGACAGGGTCCCAAGCCCAGTAACCTCCGAAGCTGAGCGCTTCGTAAGCCCAGGCGGCGCCCATTACAATACCGGTACCCAAGATGGCGGCACTCATCAATGCCCAGGGCATGGCGGGTTTGAGCCATTCGGTGTATTTTTTTGTCCACAGCCCGGCAATGGCAAAAGCGAAGGGAATCGTGGTAGATGCAAAACCGAAAAATAAAGTAGGAGGGTGAATCGTCATCCACCAGTTTTGCAAGAGCGGATTCAATCCGTTGCCTTTTATCAGGCTTACATAGTCGGCATTGGCAAAGATAGGAGCGTCCATCGTGTCGCGCAGCAGCAGCAGCGGGTTGCTCCCGATTTTCACGTCTCCAAAATAAATACCGAGGATCATCGCGCTTAGAAATACCTGCACCAGGGCAAGTACTGCCAACGTTGAGGTTTCCCATTCTTTGGCGCTGAATATCAGTAATATACCGAGCACGACATGCCAAAACATCCATAACAGAAAGCTGCCTTCCTGTCCTTCCCAGAAAGCCGAGAAAATATACTTGAACGGCAACTCATCCGATACATGCGCCCACACATACTGGTATTCGTAAAACTTATTCGCCATAACAAAAAAGATTGCACCGATCACGGTTAGTACACCTGCGCCGTGTGCCATAAATGCTCCGCGCCCCAATCGCCGCCAGGATGCAGATTCCTCGGTGCCCGATTTTTGAGTGGCAAAAAAATACGATACACTTGCCATCAGGCTAGCTACAAAACTTAGTACAATTGCCAGGTGCCCGATTCTTCCCGGGAGCAAATGCTCGCCGATATACTGGATTGGTTCCATTTGTTCACTGTTTCATTGTTCCATCGTTTCATAGCTTTGTCGTTTCTTGGTATAATAAAGCTGTAAAACAATGAAACTTTTTTAACTTACCCTTCTTTTTCGCTTTTGATATAAATTTCCTCGTCTTTGTATTTGGAGGGGCACTTCATGAGCAGGTCGGTCGCTACGAATTCATCACCTTTCATCTTACCGGTAACGACAATTTGTTCCGACAGCTCAAAATCCTGTGGCTTGCTCGCCAGCAATACTACTTTGCGCTCTTCTCCTTTAGTATCTTTGACATAGAAACTAAAATAATTGGGGTCTTCTTCTGGGTTATAGTACATTTCCTTGTCTTTGGAAAGTTGCCCTGCAATTTTTACCTTTTGCTCGGTTTGCGCGGCTTCTGCAAATGTGCCGTAGGTGCTCACATCTTTAGCCGTATTCATCAGCAAAGCAATGGCTGCAATGATCATAACACCGGCGATGACATAGATTTTTTTCATGCGTACCGAATTTTATACAAAAATACATTCAATCCATGGCTTTGTTCCGCAATAGCGGTCAAATTGTTGTCATAAAGCCTAACAACCGGCATAGCAAGTCGTTCATAATTTCCGCGCATCATATTTCAATATTCTGACCTGCCAACATTACAAAGATAAACACTATTTTTGGGCAATTTGAAAACGTAACATATGCAAAATTTCATCGTTCAGCTAAAGGACGTCAATATTTACCAACAGGGTGTGTTGATCCTGCAAAATGTGAATTTAAAAATCGCCAAAGGCGAATTTACATACCTCATTGGTAAAACGGGCAGCGGCAAATCCAGCCTGCTCAAAACCTTGTACGCCGCGCTTCCGCTCACAGAGGGCAAGGGCGAAGTGGCTGGCTACGATCTGGCGAAACTCGACCGGCGTTCCATCCCACTACTGCGGCGCAAGCTAGGCATTGTTTTTCAGGATTTTAATCTGCTGACCGATCGGGATGTAAATCAAAACCTTCGTTTTGTCATGGATGCTACCGGCTGGGAAAACGAATCAAGCATAAAAAACCGCATCCAGGAAGTACTCGAGCAGGTCGGCTTGTCTGACAAACTGTACAAAATGCCGCACGAACTTTCCGGCGGGGAGCAGCAACGCGTTGTGATTGCCCGTGCGCTCCTCAATAAACCAACTTTGATCCTCGCCGATGAGCCTACCGGGAATCTTGACCCCGAAACCAGCGACGATATCCTCCTGCTAATGCGACAACTGGCGCTGCAAAATAATTCAGCAGTTTTGTTTGCCACTCATGATTATCGCATTTTAGAGCATTTTCCGGCAAGGATCATTCGCTGTCTGAATGGCAAAATTCTGGAAGAGGAAGGCTTTGAGGTGTAATGAATATTGTTCGGTTATTCAAAAAACAGCAATAGAAGAACGCCGCATAGTATAATGATTTTGGCAAATTGGCTTAAATTATGATATTCTTGTTTTTTATTTGCTTTTAAAAGTAAATAAAGTGCGGCAACTGTCAAAACGATTACAAATCCGACAAATGGCAATCCCCATTTATTCAGGTACTGGCGCAAGGCAAAAGCGGCGTATCCGAGCGAAAGCAAAAGCGCCATTCCTGTGGTAGCCGCCAGCCATCTGGCAATGTTTTCGCCCCAAACAACCGGTGCGGTTCGGGCTTTTCCACGCGCATCGCCGTAGGCATCTTCGAGGTCTTTGACAATTTCCCGGAACAAAGTGGAAATAAACGCAAAAACGGCATAAAAGACCAGCAACCGAACAATTTTTGCCGCTTCCGATGGGGAAAGCCTTGCGAGTGCCGGTGCTTCGGCGACCCACACAATGGCGGCAACGCCTGCGCAATACAAAGACACCAGTAGGTTGCCCGACAAGGGGCGTTTTTTTAGAAAAACCGAGTAGATCAGCAAGCCACTAACCGCCACAGGAAACAGGAACAACAGCGCTATCCGGTCGGCGACAAACGCCAGATACATAGAGAGGACAAAGCCGCTGATATTGATGCAAAAGTAAAGCCAGTAGGCAGTCTGATGAGCAATATATCTGCCGATGATGACCCGATCTGGCTTGTTGATAAGATCAATGCGCAAATCTACAATATCGTTGATGATGTAGCCCCCGGCAGTTATCAGTACAGTGATAAAAATGAGCAAGGAGAAGTGCTCGAAAGTAAGCGCTGACGAAACAGATGAGTTTTTTAATGCTGGCGTAATAACTTGATAATAAAGGAGGTACTGCGTCAAGGCGACGATAAGCAGATTAGGCAGACGGATAAGGCGAAAAAATGACATGGGCAATTGGTGACGCTGAATTTTGAGTGCTCTGAATTTTTTACTACGAATACCTAAAAGTAAACATTATTCGTTCAACCATTTGCCCTGAAGGCGCAATACTTTTTCGATCACATCGCGGGCACAACCTTCGCCGCCATCAAAGGGCGAGATGTATTCAGCAATTTCGAGGATTTCAGGGATTGCATTGCGCGGGCAAGTGGGCAAACCCACCCGACGCATCACGGGGTAGTCGGGTATATCGTCGCCCATGTAGAGGATACCCTGCGGGTCGAGATCGTATTCGCTGATGTATTCTTCGTAGGCTTCCAGTTTTTCCGATCTGTTCAGAAAAATTTCGGTAATACCCAATCCCTCCAGTCGCTTGCGCACTCCTTCCGACCTGCCGCCGGTGATGATGCAGATGTGATACCCCTGCTGTGCTGCCCGCTTGAGCGCGTAGCCATCGCGGACGTTCATTTTGCGTAGCAATTCTCCGTTTTCTGTGATGAGAATTTCGTTGTTGGTGAGCACGCCATCTACATCAAAGATAAACGTGTGTATCTCGCCGAATTTTTCGAGTTGATTCACTGTTTGTTGTCCGTTTGTAGTTGGCAGTAAGCAGCTTTTGTTCTGTGAACCCGAAACTGCGCACCGCTGACTTAATTTTTACTGATTATCGCGCCATTCGTACACCCATTTTGCCTGAATTTGCTCAAGGTGTCCTTCATTGCAATCTTCGCGTTTGCCCTCAAAATTGGGGAGTTCCAGTACCCATTCAATCAGGTCGGTAAAGCGAATGCGATAAATTTGTCCTTCTCCGAATTCATCGCCAAAACGTTCATAAAGCCCCATTGCAATATCTTCGTAGTCCGTCCAGGTAATAGGGAGATTATCAATGTTTTCGAAAGCCATTTGATGTTGATTTAATGTTTCAGGATGAAAACTTGTTTGATTATTTAGTTAATTGATGTCTGGTTAATTTGATTGATAAACACCATTTATTTTTGATTACAAAAAATGAATAACAAGCAACAGCAAATTTAATGCTCGTGCCCAATAATTCTTGATTGATCAGGGATCTGAACTTCGATAAAGGCTTCTTCGTCGAGTATGACACACTGACACCCTAAGCGCGATTCCAGTCGTGGATTGATCGCCCGGTCAATAAAATCTTCCTCCTTGTCCGAAATTTCTTCCAGATACTCCTCGCCCGCTTCGATATATACATGGCAGGTGCTGCATGCGCACACGCCACCGCAATTGTGATTCAGATGAATATCATGCTCCTCGGTTACTTCCAGAATCGAATAGCCCTCAGGTACATTTTCAATGGTTACAGGCGAAATACTGGGGTCTTCAAATGTAAATTTTATGGTAGCCATGAAAAATTTTGGTTGTTTGTTGTTGATAATCAGGACTTTGCTACAAGTTGGCGCTGGTTATCGAATATTCGTTGCCAGATTTTTCGCAAAAGTAAGCTCTGTCGAGCATCTAAACAACTTCACTACTGATTAGTTTGAATTAATTCTAAATAATCAATGCCCGACGAAGATCAGATGAAATACCGGCATAAACGAGCAGTTTCAACTCGCCGGGCATCATATTCATCGCATTGGAAAAGCCGGTGTGCAAGTCAGTCAGGGTGCTGGAGCCATCGTAAATGCGGATGACCTTGTACAGTTGGTTATTGCTCTGGATCGTGCCTTGCCGTTGGATAGAAACGCGGATAGGCAGAGGATTCTGATGAGCGATGTAGAAAAGATGGATACCTTCTTCCCCTTGCAGCAGATCGTATAAAGCATATCCATCAGCAGAAAGGATATGTTCTTCTTTATTGGTAATATATTGAATATCAAGCGATTTTAAAAAAGCAGTGTATTGATCCATCAAATATTGGATTTCCCAGTTGCCCAAGCCGGTGATGAGCGACTCGAACTGTATGCTGATCTGTTCCGTGCGATTATCCCAAAAATCGCGCGACGCGAGCAACAAGAACGCTACCTCAAGGTAATGATTGATAAAATCAGTCTGGATGGTGTCGAATTGTACCGTTGAGTATTGGTAAGCTTCCCGCAATTCGCGCAATCCTTCTTCCTGAAACAGCCGGTCGCGAAAGTTTTCGCGGAAAGCGCGCTCGGCACGCCGGGGAGGAATAAGATAGCCGCGTTTCAGGCGCAATGGCAGGGCGGGCGCTTCGCCTATATATCGCTCCTGGAAGCCCAGCATGATGGTGCGGAGGTTGAATATTTCCTCGGCTACTTTATTTTTGAAATCATAGTATTGCCAGTTGAGTTGTCCACTGCTTTCGGAAGCTCCGATCACAATAACGCCGTCGTTTTCATCCAGATCGCCACTGGCAGAGGTGATTTCTTTTTCCAGGTGTTCCAGCGCTTTTAGTAATTTTCCATAAAAAGTTTTGCCGTGTTTTTCATCGGGCAGCGCCGGTAACCAGTCTTCTTCGAGTGGATACAGGAATTCGAGCGGTGTAATACGCGGTGTGAGGTGCTCGTTTTCAAAAGTAATATCAAATAGAATGGGGCTATCCGCGTGCGTAGAAATTAATTGTTCTGCCGAAAGCGTCGTCAGGTCGCGCTCGATCTGGCGTTTGAGGGCGCGTCCGCCCATGCGTGCGTCGAAGCCACGCCGGGCAACCCATTCGAGCGCATCTTTGGAGATGTTGAGAATCGTCGTGCGTCGCACAAAACCATCGCGTTGGAGTAATTCGCGGATTTGCAGGCGGGCAATGTTCAGAATGTGATCCAATTCCAGCGGATTGAAAACGACAATCTCATCAATGCGATTGACAAACTCCGGGCGGAAGAAATTTTCTACAGCTTTCCGGTAAATTGCTGCCTCGCTCTCGGCAGAAGGATTAAAACCAACCTGCAAAGCGATTTCCCGTGCACCCAGATTGGAGGTCATAATAATGACGGTATTAGAAAAATCCACGCTGCGCCCAAGGCTGTCGGTGAGACGACCTTCATCAAGCAATTGCAGAAGCAAGTCGTGGACTTTGGTATGCGCTTTTTCAATCTCATCGAGCAGCAACACGCCAAATGGGCGATAACGCACTTTTCCCGTGAATAGTCCTTCGGGGTTGTAAAAATCGCCGATGAGACGTTGTACTGCTGATCCGTCAATATATTCGTTCATATCGAAGCGCAACAAATATTCCTCGCCTCCCATCAGATAGTTGCACAATACCTTGGCCGCCTGCGTTTTGCCAACGCCGGTCGGACCAATAAACAGAAACGAACTGACGGGTTTGGTGTGGTCCACCAGTTTTGCTTTGCTCAGATGCACCACGTTTTCGAGTGCCTGTACCGCGCGGGGTTGCCCGACGAGTTCCTGCGCCAGTGTATCATGCACGGTTTGTTGGTTCAATTGCTCGCCTGAATCGAGCATGCGCTCCTGCAGCCCACTCAGCGTTTTGAACTCATCGCGCACCTGATGCGCGTCAATCCGATCAAAGCGATATTTGGTCGCCAGGAGGCGCAGCATTCGCATCATACTGCCCGGCATTGCTCGGTTGCGATAAAAGTTGCGTTGCAAGGTGAACAATTCGTGAATCGCCTGAATCGTAATGATGCAATCGTTTTCCCGCTCGAGCAGTTTGCGTTGCTCCAGAATAATCCTGGCGCTGATGTCAGCAGGAGGTTCCTGTATTCGAATCACCTGAAAAAGGTCGGCAAAGCTGCGGTCTTTTTCCTGGACCACTTTCCATTCTTCCGGTGTGGCAATGAGTATCAACTGCAACTGACGTTTTTCCAGGTAAGGTTTGAGCACGTCGCTCAGGGTCATGTTGTTTTGTGCCGATCTGCCAATGCGGAGTAAAGCTATTGAGTTGTCAATCAACAACTTATCGGCTCTTTTTATCCCTTCCAACGGATGGCGCACAAAGCTGATGATGGCTTCAAAACGTTTTTGCCACATCCCCTGAATGCTCATGCCGGAGATGATGCGGGTGGGATCGATGTGCCAAACGACTTCCGGCTCGCCTTTTCTTTTGGTATAATGGCTGCTTTGATAACGCCAGACTACTTCGTGCATCAGCGCGTGTTTGCCGACGCCTTCTTCGCCGATAATGGCAAGGGGAGTGTTGTCTTCCTGAAAAACAATGTGATAAATCTTATCAGTCAATTCGTCTTGATAAAACGCTCTGCCCAGTTCCGCCGGATAGCGGCTGTTCAGATCATAGCCTACTTTTTCAATTTCAATAGCCCCATCGAATTCTGCTTCTTCGCGCAGGCGCGCAAAAATCCAGTCCGAGTCAGAAGTTTCGTGCTGGAACGAGCCAAAAGAAACATTAATATTGGCGTCAATGTGGGTAAGAAATTCGCGATTGCTGGAGTACAGCGCTTCCAGATTGAAATTTTCTTCCTGTTCTTGCTTTAGCCGGAGTAGTAGGCGGAGCAAGACTTTCTGCACTTTTGCGCGCAATTCCTGCTTGCTGATCTTGCCGGTCGCCGCGATAAACATAAAATTGCTGACATTTGGTAAGCAGGCAAAAGTAATATTTTGCAACATAAAGCTTGCGACACCAAAACTACCCTTGATTTGCAGATCGCCGCTGCGAAATTCATACGAAAACAGGTGGTAATTGATTTCTGGATTAAACAGATACCACAACAGATGGTCGGCATTGTTGCGGGTGAGGGTAAAACCTTTAAAAAATTGTCTGACTTCGTCGCGCAAACGGGCAGCCGCGAGTTCTAGCCGCCGGTGCGAAGCGACCGGATGCCCCGTAAACAAAGGGCGCAGGTGGTAATATAGCTGGTTATCCACCTTCGTGTTTTTGACTAAGACCGGTATTTTGAGGCGGACTAAGGCCATGGATTAAGTTGTGCTTGAATTTTTGTTTTTAAATGTAGTTGGGCATCATTATTTATTAGTAAATAACTTTACAAAAAGAGCTGTTTGTCAATGTTTTATGAATAATCAGATCACAAATAACCATTTCCCAATTCTTAAAGGGCATTAAATTAGATACAATTCGTGAAAGTGCAAAGGATAAAACTGAAA
>CAZQTF010000045.1:0-20523 GCA_964596135.1 uncultured Saprospiraceae bacterium
AGGCTGATTACTCCAGGTCACTTCCGATACGTGGATCAGCCCCTCTACGCCAGGCTGTATTTCGAGGAATGCACCGTAGTCTTCAATGTTGACAATCTTACCTTTCACAACGGAACCTTCCTGGATAGTGGAATCGAGCACCTCCCAGGGATGTGGCTGCAACTGCTTCAAGCCCAGTGAGATACGCTTCTTATTTTCATCAAAATCGAGTACTACCACATTGATCTTCTGATTCAATTGCAGCACCTCGCTCGGATGATTGATACGTCCCCAGGAAATATCGGTGATGTACAACAGACCATCCACACCGCCAAGATCAAGGAATGCACCGAAATCGGTGATATTTTTAACCAAGCCTTCCAGAACCTGACCCTTTTCAAGGCCGGAAATGATTTGCTCGCGCTGCTCGGCGAGATCGCTCTCGATAAGCGCCTTGTGCGAAACAACGGCGTTTTTGATGACTTCATTGATCTTAACGACCTTAAATTCCATGGTTTTACCCACATACGAATCGTAATCAATGATTGGTTTAATGTCAATTTGCGAGCCAGGCAAGAACGTTTCCAAGCCGCCGGCATCCACGATCAAACCGCCTTTCGTTTTGCTGATGACTGTACCTTTGATGACGGTTCCGTTTTCGTATGAGTCCACGATGCGTTCCCAGGCACGCAGCAACTTTGCTTTACGACGCGATAGCACCAACTGTCCGCGCGCGTCTTCCTGCTGTTCCACGTATACATCCACCTGATCACCCACTTTTAAATCCGGCATATCGCGAAATTCAGAAAGCGGCACCAACCCGTCGGATTTATAGTTGATGTCCAACACGACATCACCGTCATTGATGGAGCTAACCCTACCCGTAACAATTTCGTTTTCCAGCACAGCCGTCATGGTGGATTCGTACTCCGTAGTATATTTTGCAGCTTCATCTTTCGAATACACATGACCGCGCTTGCTGCTCGAAGCCCAGTCGTAATCATCGTGCGCACCCGTAGCTACTTGTGTGCCAAGCAGTTCTTCGATATCTACCTCTTCTTCCTCTTCTTCCTCTGCCTCCACTACTTGTTCCTCTTCTTCTCCAACTTCCGCTTCGGTGTTATCTGTTATTTCATCTGTGTCCTCGTTTTCGAGGGGATCCTCCAGGATATCGTCATTTTCCTGTAAGTCGTCGTTTAGGTTTTTGTCGTCCAGCATTGAAAGAATGCTTTTAAAGGTTAAGAAATTTTTTAGCGGGGCAAAGGTACTGTAATTCTTTATAAAAAAGAAAGATTATTGGAAAATAAAGTGTTTAATGCCATTATATTTGCAGGAAAATTTGAAATATATTCTAGCTCCATGCGAAAGCAAAAGGAAAATTGCTATTTTCATGCCTGCTGAAATGAAATTTTGCCGAGTTTTGTTGTTACAGTAGAAATTAAGATTTAAAACTAAAAGGAATATGAACGAACAACGCCCCTGGCTTAAAAACTACCCAAGTGGGGTACCTGCCAACATTAATCCGGGTGACTACCCTACAGTGGTACACATGATTGAAGAAGCATTTAAAAAATTTGCAGATAAACCGGCTTTTTCCTGTATGGGTAAAGAGTTGACCTTTGCCCAAATAGATAAGCTCTCGCGCGATTTTGGTGCGTATTTGCATTCGCGCGGATTGGATCCCGGCGATAAGATTGCCATCATGATGCCCAATTTGCTGCAATACCCGATTGCGCTGTTTGGCGCGCTCCGGGCGGGTTTGACTGTCGTAAACACGAATCCGCTGTACACCCCGCGCGAGATGCTGCATCAGTTCAATGATTCCGGAGCGAAAGCCGTTGTGATTGCCGAGAATTTCGCTGCAAATCTGCAAAAAATCCTGCCGGACACACAGATCAAAACAATCATCACCACCAGCATCGGTGAAATGCTGCCCTTCCCAAAGGGGATGATCGTCAATTTTGTGGTACGTAGCATCAAAAAAATGGTGCCGAAATACGACATCCCAAACACCGTCTCTTTTAAGGAAGCGCTGTCGCAAGGCAGGAAATTTACTATCAAACAACACACGTCCAGCCCTGACGATGTGATTTTCCTGCAATACACTGGTGGTACGACCGGCGTTGCCAAAGGCGCCATGCTAACTAACTACAGTATGGTTGCCAATATGCTGCAGATGAAAGCCTGGATGTCACCCTACTTGAAAGAAGCACATGGGACGACGCAGGAAATTGCGCTTTGCGCCCTGCCCTTGTACCATATTTTTGCACTCACGGTCAATTGCTTTGGGATTATGGCAATCGGTGGCATGAATATTCTGGTCACCAATGCCAGAGACATTCCGTCGGTATTAAAAGCGATCGGTTCTTATCCCACTTCTGTCATCTCTGGTGTGAATACGCTGTTCAATGCGATGATGAACCACGCCGATTTTGGCAAAGTGAACTTCAGCGCGCTGAAGGTGACCGTTGCCGGTGGTATGGCATTGCAGCGTCCGGTCGCAGAGCGTTGGCAGCAGCTCACCGGCTGTTTCCTCGCCGAAGGTTTTGGTATGACTGAATGCTCGCCGGTAGCCAGCGCCAATCCGTTCGACAGCAAACTCGGACGCCTTGGCACAATTGGATTGCCGATTCCTTCTACCGATATGCGTATTGTGGACGAGCAGGGCAATGTTCTTGGAACTGGTGGTATTGGTGAAATTCAAGTGAAGGGACCGCAAGTAATGAAAGGCTACTATAACCGCCCCGACGCGACTGCTCAAACCATTGTGGACGGCTGGCTCTGCACCGGCGATATTGGCATTATGGACGAAGACGGCTTCTTCCGCATCGTAGATCGTAAGAAGGATATGATTTTGGTTTCCGGTTTCAATGTTTATCCCAACGAAATCGAAGAAGTGGTCGCCGGGCATCCCAAAGTGCTCGAAGTAGCGGCGATAGGCATTCCCGACGAGAAATCGGGTGAAGTGGTCAAACTGTTTATTGTGAAAAAAGATCCTTCTCTGACCGACAAAGAGATCATCGAATATTGCCGTACCAATATGACCGGCTACAAAGTGCCGAAACAGGTGGAATTCCGAAAAGAACTGCCCAAAACCAACGTGGGTAAAATTCTGCGCCGGACTTTGCGCGACGAAGCGGTAGGAGAGAAAGCATAAACCAGTTTTTTTAAGCTTAAAAATTCCTTGAGGTTCAAGGTTGGCAATAAAACGTCAACTTTGAACCTTGAGTGTTATCCCCCTGCTAAAGTTTTCGCAACAATGCTCCTGCCTGTTCCAGCGTTTCTTCCTTTTTGGCAAAACACAGCCGGATAACGTGTTCGTCTTTACCACTGCTGTAGAAAACCGACACCGGAATGGAAGCTACGCCAAATTCGACTGTAAGACGCCTGGCAAATTCCGTATCCGGTTCATCGCTGATGCTGCTGTAGTCAAACAATTGAAAATAAGTGCCTTTACTGGGGAAAGGTTTCAAAGGGGAGCCCTGCATCACCTGCGCCAGGAAATCGCGTTTGCGCTGGTAAAAATCGTGAAGGCTTAAATACTCGACCGGATTTTGCAAAAAATCGGCGAGCGCGTACTGCATCGGCGTATTCACACAAAAAACATTGAACTGGTGCACTTTGCGAAACTCCGCCATCAACGCCGGAGGCGCTACACAATAGCCGATTTTCCAGCCTGTGTTGTGAAAGGTTTTGCCAAAAGAATAAACAGCCAGGCTCCGCTCTCGCAGATTCGGATAGCGCAGGACGCTCTCGTGCGGCTCGCCATCGTAGATCAGATGCTCATAAACCTCATCGCTCAACACCAGAATATTGGTATTCGCTACCATGCTTTCCAGCATTTGCAGATCATCTTGGGTCAGAATGGTTCCTGTTGGATTGTGCGGCGTATTGATGATAATCATCCGTGTTTTATCCGAGAAAAGTTGCTGTATTTTATGCCAATCCGGCTGATAATCAGGCGCTTTTAATTCATGAATTACAGGAATGCCTCCGTTTGCTTCGATCGAAGGTCGGTAAGAATCGTAAGCCGGTTCCAGGATAACCACCTCGTCGCCGGGGCGTACGAATGCAGTGATCGCGGTGAACAAAGCCTGCGTAGCACCGGCAGTAATCGTGATTTCATCGGGATGAACGGAAATGCCGTACATCACCGAAATTTTTTGAGCAATACCTTCGCGCAGTGCCGGCACGCCTGCCATTGGCGCGTACTGATTATAACCTTTTTGCATATAATCGTGTACCAACTCGATTAGCCGTTGAGAGGATGGAAAATCAGGGAACCCCTGCGAGAGGTTGATAGCTTTATGTTCGTTCGCCAGCGCCGACATCACCGTGAAAATCGTCGTGCCGACATTGGGTAGCTTGGATTGAATGTGCAGATCCGTCATGTTTTGGATTTAGGGGAGGTTAAGAGATCAAAGCCAATGTCTTTGCGGTAGTATTTGCCGGCAAATTGAATCTTTGCGGCATTTTCGTAAGATAATTTCAGCGCATCCTGAAAAGTCGCACCGTACGACGTGATCGCCAACACGCGCCCACCGTTAGTCAACAACTGATGTCCCATATTTTTTGTGCCGGCATGAAAAACGATGCTATCTGTGATCTGTTCCAATCCATTGATAATCCTGCCTTTTTCGTACGCTTCCGGGTAGCCACCGGATACCAGAATGACCGCTGCCGCAGCGCGTTCGTCTATTTCGATCTCCATTTCCGCCAGCCGCCCTTCGTGCATTGCTTGCATCAGCGCCACCAGATCGGTTTTCAATCTTGGCAATACCACTTCGGTTTCGGGATCGCCCATACGGCAATTGTACTCTATCACGTAAGGATCGCCATTTAGGCTGATTAAACCAAAGAAAATAAAGCCTTTATACGTTAAATCCCTTTTTTGAATACCTTTGATGGTGCGTTTAATAACTTGTTCTTCGACCTTCTGCATCAACGCTGCATCCACAAACGGCGGGTGAGAAACTGCGCCCATGCCGCCTGTATTCAAGCCGGTATCGCCCTCGCCGATGCGTTTATAATCTTTCGCCACCGGCAATATTTTATAAGCCTGCCCATCGGTCATCACAAACACCGAAAATTCGATACCAGATAAAAATTCCTCCACCACGACTTTCGCGCTCGCCTCGCCAAACATGCCACCGAGCATTTCCCGGAAGGAAGTTTGTGCCTCCGCAACGCTCTGGCAAATGAGTACGCCTTTGCCGGCCGCCAGTCCGTCGGCTTTCAGCACGATCGGAGGATTTTGCTGCGCCAGATAAGCTAGCCCTGCCTCTATGTTTTCTCCCGTGAATTCGCGGTAAGCAGCGGTAGGGATGTCAAACTCCTGCATGAATTTTTTGGCGTAAGCCTTGCTCCCTTCGAGCAACGCGCCCATACGTGAAGGTCCTACAATGGCAATGTGTTTGACGGAGGGATCGTCCTGAAAAAAGTCGTAAATGCCCCGTACTAATGGCTCTTCGGGACCAACCACAATCATGTCCACTTTTTCAGCAATTGCCAGCATACGCACCGCCTGAAAATCGTTGGGGTCAACATCCACATTCGTTCCTAAAACCGCTGTGCCTGGGTTGCCGGGGGCTATGATCAGTTTATTGCAAAGCGGACTTTGGCATATTTTCCAGGCGAAAGCATGTTCGCGGCCGCCACTGCCGAGCAGCAGAATATTCATTTTTTTCATGGTGGCAAAGTTAATAATGTTATCGGTTAATTGATATTTGAAAAGTGATAGCCAGATACCCAATATCCATAAAACCGATTTACCAATAACAAATAACATTAATTACCTTTGCAACAATTTTCACAGAAACCGAGGCATGATTACCTATCTCAAAGGCACGATTACATTCAAGACCCCTACTTTCATTATGGTAGAAGTGAATGGAGTGGGTTACCACGTTAATATCAGCCTGAATACCTACGCCAGGATCGAAAAACTCGAATCGGTCAAAATTCTCACGCACCTGATCATTCGGGAAGACAGCCATACGCTCTACGGTTTTGCCGAAGAAGCGGAGCGTGTGTTGTTTTTGCACCTGATTTCGGTGTCGGGCATTGGTCCTTCGACTGCACAATTGCTGCTTTCCTCGATGCAAACCGACGAAGTGCGCAGCGCTGTGATCAGCGAAAATGCGGCTGCATTCGGCAAGGTAAAAGGCATTGGTCCGAAGACCGCCAAGCGCATTATTCTTGATCTGAAAGACAAGCTCATCAAAGAATCTGGTGAAGCGCCGTTAACAATTTTGCCGCAGGACAATACAATCCGGGAGGAGGCGTTATCTGCATTAGTTGCGCTTGGATTTTCCCGCATCGAAGTGCAAAAAATACTCAATAAAATTCTGAAGGAGCAACCCGCCAGTGACAGTGTGGAGATGTTGATCAAGCTGGCACTTAAATATTTATCCTAAATCACATGAAGGAAAACATGGCTTTTCAGCGCCTGCTGAAGCTCCAAGGCATTGCTGCACGTCATAATCCCTGATACCCAAAAACGATTTAAAAATTAGCCATGCGAACTAAGAAAAGAGAATGGAAAGGACTGGAACTGCCAAAGCAATTTTCATCTCTCAAATTTCGATAGAATGTGTGTTAAAATTTGATTATCAAACAAAAAGAAAAAAGTTGCGGCGTTCTATGCTGGCAAACGAAGACCAGGTGACTCCGAAACCTGGCGACCATGAATATATCTAAACTTACGCAGGCTGTAAAAAGCCGGATTATCAAAACTATGAGTAGAGTACTTTTACCCTTTAGCCTCATCATTGGAGTGATTGCTTATGCGCTGACCGCTAAGGGCGGCAACGCCAATCTGGACGATCCCTATAAACTGACCTACGTGCAGGCGGCGCAGCAGGATACGCTGCCACCGATCAAAGATCGTACGGGCGATTTTATCAATTCGGGTACCAAAAATCCTTTCGACCTGAAGGATCCCAATGCCATTGAGCAAAATGTAGAATACGACCCTGTGACCGGGCGCTACATCATCACCGAAAAAATCGGCGATGATTATTTTCGGATGCCTACTTACATGACCTTCGAGGAGTATATGGAGTACCGCCGCAAGCAGGACATGGACACTTACTTTAAGCAACTCAACGGCGTGAATGTCGGCGGCGCTACTAGTGCATTTGACCCCATTGCCAAAATTGATGTCAAGAACAGCTTGCTCGACCGACTCTTTGGCGGTACCACCGTGGACATCAAGCCGCAGGGCAATATTGACCTGACCTTCGGGCTGGATTATCAAAAAGTGGAAAACCCTATCCTGCCCATTCGTCAGCAAAGACAAGGTCCGCTCTTCGATTTTGACATGAACATCCAGATGAACGTGACCGGTAGCATTGGCGAAAAGCTCAATCTTTCGACCCGATACAATACAAATGCTACGTTCAACTTTGACAATCAGATCAAAATAGATTACAACAGTGATAATTTCAGTGAGGATGAAATCCTGAAAAAAATAGAAGCGGGTAATGTGAGCCTACCCCTGCGAGGATCGCTCATCCAGGGTGCGCAGAGCTTGTTTGGTCTGAAAACCGAGCTGCAATTCGGGCATTTGCGTCTCACAACGATTTTGTCGCAACAGAATTCGCAAAGGGAAAATCTGCAGATTCAAGGCGGGAGCCAGTTGCAGGAATTTGAGGTAAAAGCCGATGAATACGACGAAAACCGCCACTTTTTCTTCTCGCATTACAACCGCAATACCTACGAGGAAGCGCTGTCGAATATGCCGCAAATCAAAACATTGTTCAAGATCGAAAACCTGGAGGTATGGATTACCAATAACCGCAACGAAGTGGACAATGTGCGCGACATCATTGCCTTTGCCGACTTGGGTGAGCCAAGCAATTTGGTCAGCCCGAATGTGATCACGCCTAATCCCGTTGCACCGCGCGATATCGCTGGTCGCCTCCTACCCGACAACCAGTCCAACAGCCTGTACCAAGATTTGTTGAACAACCCCGATACCCGCAGCATTGACCGCTCGGTAGGGGCTTTGCAGAACGAATTTGGCTTGCAGCAGGCAAAAGATTTTGAGAAAGTGAGCGCGCGTAAGTTGCAGCCATCCGAATATACTTTTCACCCTGAATTGGGCTTTATCTCCTTGAACATCAATGTACAACCTAATCAGGTAGTCGGGGTGGCGTTTCAGTATTCATACAACGGGCAGACTTATAAGGTCGGTGAATTGTCGCAAAATCAGGAAACTACCAGCCCCGATACCTCGCTCAATGTACTGTTTGTAAAAATGCTGAAAAGCACAACGCAGCGCACCGACGTATCCACCTGGGATCTGATGATGAAAAACGTCTATTCCATTGGTGCGTTTCAGGTGAGCCAGCAGGATTTCCGCCTGGATGTTTTCTATGATGATCCCGGCAAAGGGCAGAAGCGTTTCATTCCCGAGAGCGACATCGCCGGCAAGCCGTTGCTCCGCGTTTTCAACCTCGATATTCTCAACACGCAGGGCGACCCCCAGCCGGATGGCATTTTTGACTTTGTGCCCGGCGTA
The DNA here is from genome assembly GCA_964596135.1 of uncultured Saprospiraceae bacterium. Classification (GTDB taxonomy): domain Bacteria; phylum Bacteroidota; class Bacteroidia; order Chitinophagales; family Saprospiraceae; genus JADJNW01. Next base: position 8,504 of record CAZQTF010000045.1, read on the forward strand.
ACGATCAACCTGCGCAATGGTCGTATCATGTTTCCGGTACTGGAACCTTTCGGTACGGCGCTGGCAGCACAGATTGATAATCCGACCCTCCAACGGAAATATGTTTATCAGGAACTATATGATTCGACGCTATTCCTGGCAAGGGAATTCCCGGAAAAAAACCGTTTTGTGATCAAAGGCAGCTACAAGTCGAGTGTATCGTCGGAAATTTCGCTGGGCGCTTTCAATATTCCGCCAGGATCGGTGCGCGTAAGCGCCGGCGGACAATTGTTGCAGGAAGGCGCCGATTATGAAGTGGATTACAACATCGGTCGGGTAAAAATTTTGAATGATGCCATTCTCAATTCAGGCGTGCCGATCAATGTTTCATTTGAAGATAATACCCTTTTTGGCTTCCAGACTAAGACAATGATTGGCTTGCGCGCTGATTATCAAGTAGATGAAAATTTTAATATTGGCGCTACGTTCCTAAAACTATTCGAACGCCCGTTTACACAAAAAGTGAACATCGGAGAAGATCCAATCAACAACAATATTTATGGATTGGACGTCAATCTGAGCCGGGAATCGAATTTCCTGACCAAAATGGTGGATGCCATTCCTTTTATTGATACCAAAGAGACCTCCAAAATCACCTTCAGCGCAGAGGCGGCAGCCCTGCAGCCCGGGCATGCCCGTGCGATCAACCAAAGTGACAAAGAAAAGCAAGGCGTTGTCTATCTCGATGACTTTGAAGGCAGCGCCAGCAGCTTCGACCTGCGCCAGCCTGTCAACCAATGGTACCTATCGAGCGTTCCGCAGGGCAACATCCGGGATGAAACAGGCAAACGCCTATTCCCGGAGGCCGATTTGGTCAATGACATTCGCTCTGGCGCCAATCGCGCCCGGATCAATTGGTATCTGATAGACCAGAGCATTCGCAATAACTTCGACGCGCAGAATCCTTACACCAGCCTGGTGCCGCAGATTGAGGTTTTTCCGAATGTGCAGTTGCAGCCGACCGATCTGCCGAATATTCAGACAATGGACGTCACTTACTACCCAACCGAAAGAGGTCCCTACAACTTCGACTTACCCAATGGTTATTCGGGCATTTCGCAGGGTGTGAGTTTTTTGGGAGACTCGCTGGTGCTGCGCGATCCGCAGACACGCTGGGGCGGTATCATGCGGGCATTGCAAACCAACGATTTTCAAACGGCAAATATCGAATTTCTGGAATTCTGGATGCTAAGCCCATTTCTGGATGAAGAAAACCCCCTGAATCCTGCGCCCAACTACGAACAACGGGAAGGTAATTTATACATCAACCTGGGTAACATTTCCGAAGATATCTTGCGCGATTCGAGGAAGTTTTTTGAAAATGGCTTGCCCGCTCCGACCAATCCTGACCGCAGAGTGGACGAAACGATCTGGTCGAGAATACCGATCGGACAGCAGATTACGCGTGCATTCGATAACGACCCCGAAGCCCGCCGACTGCAGGACGTAGGGCTGGATGGATTGGATAATGATACCGAGCGCGCCAAATTTAGCGATTACCTTGCTGCCATCAGTGTCGCCAACCCGAATGCAGGTGCAAAAGTCGCTCAGGACCCCGCGAACGATGATTACCGCTACTACCGCGACGAAAGTTTTACCTCAGAAGATGGCGTGCTGCGCCGCTACCGCGATTTCAATAATCCTCAGGGCAATTCCCGATCCAATGACGGAGGGCAATTTGTATCTTCTGCTACCAATATTCCTGATGCCGAAGACCTCGATCGGGATAACACATTGAACGAAACCGAATCTTATTTCCAATACAAAATTCCATTGAAAGCAGACCCTGCCAATCCGCGTGAGATTGACAGGAACAGTACTCCTTTTATCACAGACCGTCGCGTAAGCGAAGACGGGCGTCGCGTGTGGTATCGCTTCCGCATTCCTCTAAATACGTCGAATCGCGAAGCGATCGGCGGTATTCGCGACTTCCGCTCCATTCGCTTCATGCGTATGTACATGACCGGCTTTCGCACACAGACGACACTGCGCTTTGCTACGCTCGAACTCGTGCGCAACCAATGGCGGCGCTATCTTCAGGATTTGTCGGAGATCGGCACCGGTATTGACGATTGTGAAACACCTGCCGAGTTTGACGTGGATGCCGTCAACATTGAAGAAAATAGCGGTCGCCAGCCCTTCAATTATGTGCTTCCCGAAGGCATTCAGCGCGAGCAGTCGCTGGGAGTATTCAATGCCTTGCAGAATGAACAATCGGTTTCGATGGTGGTGCGCGGCTTATGCGATGGCGAAGACAAGGCGATTTTCAAAAACATTGATTTCGACATGCGCGTGTACGATCGCCTGCGCATGTTTGTGCACGCTGAAGCAATTGACAATCAAAGGATTAAAGATGGAGAACTAAGTATTTTTATCCGCCTGGGTAGCGATATTAAGAATAACTACTACGAATACGAAATTCCGCTCACGATGTCGAAGGTGGAAGGCTTGAATTCCAATCCAAATTCGACCCAGTATAAGCTGGAAGTGTGGCGCCCGGAAAATGATTTCGACATTCCGTTTGACCTATTGCGCGACATCAAGCAACGGCGCAATAATGAAAATTTTCCGTTGACGCAGGTATTTGAAGTAGAATTGGATACAACAAACTCCGGCATGCCGCACTTTGTCAGGGTGAAAGGAAATCCGAACATTGGCTATGTGCGCATTGCCATGATTGGTGTACGCAACCGCCTCAACTACGACGGCGCTGCCTACAACGCGGAAGTCTGGGCAAATGAAATGCGCTTGGTGGGCCTGGATGAACGCGGCGGCGTGGCAGCAATCGCCCGTGTGGATATGCAACTGGCTGATTTTGGTAACCTGACCCTTGCCGGAAATTACAGCAGTATCGGCTTTGGCGCCCTCGACCAGAAGGTGCAGCAACGCAGCCGCAATGAACTGTTTGGTTACGACCTTGCCGGTAATTTCGAGCTGGGTAAATTTTTCCCGGAGCAATGGGGCATTCGCCTGCCGTTTTTTGGTCAAATTTCCAATCAAACCAAGTCGCCGGAGTTCGATCCTTACGATCTGGATATTCCATTGAAACAAAAACTCGATAATGCAGAACCGGAAGAGCGGGATTCCATCCGTATTCTGGCGCAGGATGTGACCACGATCAAAAGTTTTAACTTCACCAACGTCCGCAAAGAACGAACCGCCAGCAGCAACAGCAGCGGCGAACCGAGCAAGCCCAAACCCTGGGACATCGAAAACTTCAGCGTTTCTTACGGCTATACCGAAACCAACCGACGCGATCCGATCATCGAATTTGATGAACAAAAACGCTACACCGGCGGTCTGGATTACGGCTTTAGCCGCAACGTCAAATACATTGAGCCGTTTAAAAAACTGATCAAAAACGATAAATATCTCAAGCTACTGTCAGAATTTAATTTTAATCCGCTACCTAACTCATTCAATTTCAGCACCGTATTAGATCGGCGCTTCGACCGCACGCGTTATCGCTTCACCGGCTTGGAAGACAAATTCAATACGTTTTTCAACAAGCGTTTCACCTGGGATCGCAACTACGGATTGCAGTGGGATTTTACCAAGTCGCTGAAATTCAGCTTCAATGCAGTTGCCAATGCTGTAATTGATGAGCCCGACGAATTCTGGATGCTGGAAAACGTGGCGCCGAGCGAGATCAAGCAATTCCGTCGCGACAGTATTTTAAACAATATCAGAAACCTGGGGCGCAATAAAAATTATCGCCACAACCTGACGCTGAGTTACCAGTTGCCCATTCGTTACCTGCCTTTTATGGATTGGGTACAGGCAAGAGCCAGCTATCAGGCAGATTATGGCTGGACGGCAGCCGCGCTAAACGTGGATAGCCTCGGCAATGTGATTCAGAATAATCAGAATCGGCAGTTTTCATTGGATTTGAATTTTGCCAATCTGTATAATAAAATCAATTATCTCAAAAAAATTGACCGCCCCGCGCCGGCTCCTGCCACTCGGGCTCAACCCACACCTCCCCGACAGCAACCACAACAGGAGGAAGGGCAGCAAGAAAGCAGCAAGAAAAAACAACGCCCCGAAGGCGAACCAAGCACACTCGAAAAAGTGCTCATCCGTCCGCTATTATTACTGAGAAGCGCGAGGTTTAACTACACCGAAAAACTGGGTACGATTATCCCCGGCTTCACTCCGCAGGCAGAATTAATGGGGATGGGACCTGGCTTCGACGCTCCGGGCTGGGATTTTGTTGCCGGCTTACAGCCGAATATTCGCAACCTTGGCGAAAATGAGTATCGCACCAGCAAGGATTGGCTTTACCAGAATCGAAGATTCATTTCCGGCAGCGTTTTTCTCAACCAGCAAGTGGTGCAGCAATATTCACAGAATATTGACGCGCGGGCGACACTGGAACCTTTCCGCGACTTTCGGATTGAAGTGGAAGCCACCAAAGTGTTTCAGGAAACGCATTCCGAATATTTCAAAATACTGGAAAGCGGCGCCGATTATGAACACGCCATTCCGCAGGATATTGGTTCAATGACAATTTCCTATCTGGCGCTCAACACTTTATTCAAAGATAGCCGAAACGATATCATCGGCATGTTCCGTACCTTCGAGAGCAACCGCGTGACGATTTCTCAACGTCTCGGAACAGGACAGCACATTGATCCCGATCTGGCAAATCAGGGCTACACCAATGGCTATGGGCGCACGCAGCAAGACGTACTATTGCCAGCGTTCCTTGCCGCATACACCGACCAGGATCCGACCGGCGTAGAACTGGATGTTTTCGAAACCCAACCTTCGCCCAACTGGCGTGTTACTTACAATGGCTTGTCGCGCATTCCATTATTCCAAAATATTTTCCAGAATTTCAGCCTGACACATGGGTACAAATCTACCCTGACCGTCAATCGCTTCAACACGGGTTTGGATTACCTCCGTACCCGTGATATGGGGGGCATCAATGAACTAAACGGCAATTTTTATCCTCGCCTGGAAATCCCGGAAATTGCTATTCAGGAAGGGTTCCAGCCGCTACTTGCCATTAGTGCGACGTTGAAAAACGGCATGTCATTTAATTTCGACTACAAAAAGTCGCGCACGCTGGCGATGAGTTTTGTGAGTAATCAATTGAGCGAAACCCGCATAGAAGAAGCGGTCTTTGGTTTTGGCTATCTCTTGCAAAATGTAAATATCGGTTTTTTAACCGGCAACAAAAATAAGAATCGTCGGAGCCGGAGCAATCAGCCACCACAAACACCTCAAAATCAGCGTACTGGCACGCCGCGAGCCGGAAGTGGTCAGTTGCAGGATAACGATCTCGATATCCAATTTAATTTTTCGCTGCGCGACGATGTGACGTTTAACCATTTGCTCGACCAGGGTATTATTGAACCAACGCGAGGCAACTACGCCCTGAGCTTTTCGCCGTCTGCCGAGTACAAAATCAACCGTCGTCTGTCGCTGCGCTTGTTCTTTGACTACCGCCGGAACGTGCCCAAGACTTCGGCTGGTTTCCCGCGCACCGACGCTGCGGGCGGTGTTGTGGTGAGGTTCCAATTGCAGTAGTTGACGAAATGAGAGGATGATTGAATAGCCGGACTACCTGAGCATTCAATCATCCTCTCATCATTATCCTCCCCTTTTATATCAAAAAACAAGCCCTGTAAAACATTTCCAATTTCAGGAACGTTGTTTGTTTGCAAAATTTAACAATTGATAATTCGTTATTGGAATGGACAATTACCTGAATTGCAGGCGTTAAATGTCTGTTAAAGTACAACGGGGCGTTGCGTGAATCTCTAATTTTGTAAAAAGCACTGATTTCTACCTGAGATTTACCATTGCACAAAAAACTTTCGATGAACAAAAAGGCAATCTGGCTGATTATTGGTTTGATGAGCACTGCGGTCATAGGAGTGGTGTGGCTACAGATGAGCCTTATTTTCACTTCGATAAGGGTCAATGAAGATAAGTTTGAAAAAGACGTGTACGACGCCCTCAAAACCGTTGTACAACGCCTGGAGGATGAAGAAAAACGAGAATATTTCAGTCACTCCTGGAACGGTTTCTCTGCCACCTACTTCCAAAAACAAATCAGTGCCGCAGGTGCAGCGGGCGGGTTTTCCCAAATCGAATTGCAGATAGCCGGTCCTGCGGGCGGCGCAGAGCGACTGATAGACAAGCTAATGGAAGACCTGAACAACCCCTGTGAATGTTCGGATTGTGTGGCAAGACGCGATCAGGCTTACCGGGCGCTGAAGGTCTATTACGACCAGGGGACGCACGTCATTCCGCTGGCGGAACGAATTGATCTGAAGCATCTGCAAATGACGCTCAAACAGGAATTGAGCAACCGAGGTATTGACATTGGCTACAATTTTGGCGTTTTTTCTAAAAAAACAAACAGTTTTGTCATACTCGATGGTCATTATATGGTAGAAGACGCCCAGCCAACAGAGATACTGCCGGGCTACAAAAACATTTACAATTCACGCTTTCGGGCAAATCTGTTCCCGGAGGAAACCCCTTCGCCCGGCTTACTGATGGTGCATTTTCCCAATAAAAACAACTATGTTTGGCGCTCCGCCTGGATGAATTTTCTCGGTACACTGCTTTTTACCACCATCATTTTGCTTTGCTTTGGCTATACCATCAACGTCATTTTCCGGCAGAAGAAACTGTCGGAGATGAAAAATGACTTTATCAATAACATGACGCACGAGTTCAAAACGCCCATCGCAACTATCTCGCTGGCAGCAGACTCCATCACCAGCCCGATGATTGCCAGCCAGGAAGAAAAAGTGCGGCGGTTTGCCAACATAATAAAACAGGAAAATATTCGTATGAATAATCAGGTGGAGAAAGTATTGCAAATGGCGGTGATTGAGAAAAAAGATTTCTCCCTCAAGCTATCGGAAGTCAATCTCCACGAAGTCATTGGGCACGCCATTGAAAATATTGGGCTGCAAGTGGAAAAACGCGCCGGCTCTGCAAAAGCAGTGCTGGAAGCAACCAACCCGATTGTAGAAGGCGACATGACTCATATTTCCAATATCATCAATAATCTTTTGGACAATGCCAACAAATATTCCCCCGAAAACCCTGATATCACCGTGTACACTCGTAACGTTTCGGGCGGCGTGGAAGTAACCGTAGCAGATAAAGGAATGGGGATGAGCAAAGAAGCCCGAAAGCACATTTTCGACAAATTTTATCGGGTGCACACCGGTGATTTGCATGATGTAAAAGGCTTCGGCTTGGGTTTGAGCTACGTGAAAGCCATGATGACCGCTCACAAAGGCAACATTGATGTAAGAAGCGAATTGGGCAAGGGCAGTAGTTTTACACTGTTTTTCCCGTTTAAAATAGAAAACAGGTGATTGGTATTTTGCGATTTGTTCTTGGTTCTTTGTTCTTGGCTACAAGAAACCTTCTCGCTGTAAATGTTTCACAAACAACAACCAATAACCAAAGCTAATCACCCAAAAAAGAACAAGATGGCAAACAACAGAATTCTGCTGGTAGAAGATGACCAAAACTTCGGCGATGTACTCCGGTCTTACCTCGAAATGCACGACTACGAGGTAACACTGGCGACCGATGGCGTACAGGGCTTGGAAAGCTATCGGAAAGGGCATTATGACCTCTGCATCTTCGATGTGATGATGCCTAAAAAGGATGGTTTCACGCTCGCCAAAGAAATCCGCGAAAAAGATACCGAAATACCGATCATCTTCCTTACAGCCAAAACCATGAAGGACGATGTGCTCAAAGGTTTTAAAATCGGCGCCGACGACTACATCAGCAAACCGTTCAACTCCGAAGAGCTATTGTATCGCATCCAGGCAATTCTGAAAAGGAGCCAGCAAAAAGCAGATCCTAAAGAAGAAATTAAAGAGTTTTTTATTGGAAAGTACCACTTTAATTATCCTTTACGTATTTTAACGTTTGATTTAGAAGGTTCTGAAGAAGAAAAAATAAAATTATCTCCCAAAGAAGCGCAACTTTTGCGTATGTTTGCAGTACATATAAACGATATACTGCCAAGGTCGGAAGCATTAACTAAAATCTGGGGCGAGGACAATTATTTCACAGCGCGCAGCATGGACGTTTTTGTGACAAAACTGCGCAAATACCTAAAACGCGACGACAATATCGAGATTGTCAATATCCATGGCAATGGCTTCCAGTTGCTGGTCAAGGAAGAAGAAAAAGCGTGAATATTTTCTATAAAGATTTAGTTTTTGGGATTATGATTACGGGTTGCGTAGCTGCGTGCTGCCAACCCTTTTTTCGTTTATCGTCGCCATTTTGTTAACTTTGCCCAAAATCTACTGCTTTGTACAAGTCATTGCTCAAACCATTGTTTTTCCTGCTATCGCCGGAGCAAGCGCATTACCTCACGCTGTGGCTTTTCAAAATAATGCTGGCGATTCCACTGCTGGGCTACGTCGTCCGTCGTGTTTACGCTTTTGAAGATGACCGTCTGGAACGATCCGTTTTCGGTTTGCATTTCAAAAATCCGGTCGGTTTGGCGGCAGGTTTCGATAAAAACGGTGCGCATTTTCGCACGATGGCTGCGCTGGGTTTTGGCTGTATCGAAGTAGGCACCGTGACGCCCCGACCACAGCCTGGCAATCCGCAGCCGCGCCTTTTCCGCCTGAAAAAAGACGAAGCCCTCATCAATCGTATGGGTTTCAACAACGACGGGGTGGACGCTTTGGTACAAAATTTACAACAACCACGCCCTGCAGGGCTTATCATTGGCGGCAATATCGGCAAGAATAAAGATACGCCCAACGAACGAGCAGCAGAGGATTATGCCATTTGTTTTGAAAAACTCTTCCCTTACGTGGATTACTTCGTGGTCAACGTAAGCTCACCGAATACGCCGGGTTTGCGGGAATTGCAAGACAAAAAGCCGTTGACGCAGTTGTTGCAAACGCTTCAGGATTTAAATCGTCAAAAACCAGCATCCAAGCCGATTCTGCTGAAAATCGCGCCCGACCTGACGGACGCTCAACTGGATGACATCGTAGAAATCGTACAAACGACAGGCATTGCCGGTGTCATTGCCACCAATACGACGGTCAGTCGCGAAGGTTTAAAAAACAACACCGAAGCCATCGGTGCGGGCGGCTTGAGCGGACAACCCTTGCGTGCACGCGCCACCGAAGTGATCCGTTATCTGCGGGAAAAATCTGGCGAAACCCTTGTCATTATTGGCGTTGGCGGCATTGCTTCTGCAGAGGATGCAATCGAAAAACTGGAAGCGGGCGCTTCGTTAGTGCAGATTTATACCGGCTTGATTTATGAAGGCCCGATGCTCGTGAAGCGCATCAACAAAGGGCTGGCTGCACATCTCTCCAAAACTCCATCATTCCCTGCCTTATCGGCAGGCAGAGGACATTCTTCTTCAAATTAGTGTTGTACACCTACTTCCAACTTCGTTTATATTACAATAAATCGCTATGGTATCCTTTTTGCTATAAATTGGTTAAACCCAACATTAAACACATACTATGAACGAGAAAAACACTTTTTTCTACAACGATATCCGCTTTTGGCTGGCGATGCTCGCCCTAGTGATACTGATCTGGCTGGCAACGCAGCAGCAGGCGCCGCCGGGTGCGGTGTAAGTTTTATTGCTTTATCAATTTTTTCGATATAACAACAGCATTTTTATCTGAAACGTACATGTATACAAGCCTCTGGGCAATACGGATACATCCAGCGTAGCCGATCCCCGGATTTCCTGCATCTGTACCAGTCTGCCCATTGCATCGAACAGGTGGAGTGTGCCCTCTTGTTGTGTTGAAATAGTCACAAAACCATCAGTCGGATTGGGATATAACTCAAAGTCGCTTCTTAATGAAGCAGCTTCGTCTGTGGAAGTGACGCAAGATGCTGTACTGACTAGCTCACTGCGATAATGCGGCGAAAAAACAACTTATGCTCCACCATTGTAATCGCTCCAGATTCTACCCACGCACTTTTTGACAGGTTCCTGGATTCCATCTTTATTTAGTAACACTAAATAAAAACCTTTACCCACAAAGGGTTTAACACTTGTGCGGATGATGTAATTTTCTCGTGGTCGTATTTGAATAGCAGCTGATAGCTTCCGAAAAGTAAATAAATGGAAGCGATTTGAAGTTTTGCTCTTTACAAAAGACGGATTTTATATGATAGTTATCAAGAATTTTAACAGGGAATGCCTCATACTTAACAATCGGTTAATTCATGAGAGACGTTATAATCATTTTAAAATATATTATAGCCTTCCCTAAAGCTCAGTCCACAATCTTCAAACTCAAATCCAGGCCCGTAGCTGAGTGCGTGAGCGCGCCTACGGAGATAAAGTCCACGCCGGTGAGGGCTACCTTGCGCACGTTGTGGATGTTGATGCCGCCGGAAGCCTCGGTTTCAAAGCGTTTGCCCACGATGGCGACGGCTTCGTGCAGCAGCGGCAATTCAAAATTATCCAGCATAATGCGATTGACTTTGCCGATTTCCAGTACTTCGTAGAGTTCGACTAAGTTGCGCACTTCGATGGTGATGCCCAAATCCTGGAGTCCGTTTTTGGCTTTATAGTCCAGCACCCTTTCGATAGCTTGCCTGATACCGCCGCAGGCTTCGATATGATTATCCTTGATCATAAACCAATCGTACAAGCCATTGCGGTAATTGGTGCAGCCACCCAGGCGTACCGCCCATTTTTCGAGGAAGCGGATGAGGGGCGTAGTTTTGCGGGTATCGAGAATTTGCACCGGCAAATCTTCCACTTCAAACTTAAAGCAATTGCTCAGCGTAGCAATACCGCTCATGCGCTGCATGGTGTTGAGACACAGACGCTCCGCCATGAGCAGCCCGCGGGTATTGCATTCCACTTCAAAGGCAACCTCGCCGTAGCTGACAGCTGCGCCATCTTCCAGATGCACCTGGAACTCCGCCGCCGGATCCACTTTCTGGAAAATACGACGAGCAATTTCGATGCCGGCGATAATGCCGGGTTCTTTCACCAATAGTTTAGCGCGATTGCGCGCGTCTGCCGGGATACAGGCAAGTGAAGTATGGTCGCCGCTGCCTACGTCTTCCTGTAGGGCGCGGGTGATAAAATCGTCGAGCAGTGCTTCTGTTTGCGGGGTAATCGTCATTACCGTTCGGTTTTACTTTTTGGATCAGAAAAGAAAAATTGCTGGCCGTTTGAATTTCAACAATTTTACAATCTGTAATTTATACATAAATTAATTATTTAAAACATCACGCCGAGTCGGATAATGATGCCATTGACTTTGCCCTTAGAATCCTCTTCGCGGTTGCCACGGCGGTCGTCAAATACCACTCCGTTATCGTCGGTCGCATCGGTAAAGCCAAGCTGGAAGCCCAAGCCCCCTACGAGCGAAGTACTTTCAGACAGGCTGTATTCCACGCCGGCGCCGATGCCCCACGAAAGGTTTAGCCCGTTCACTTCTTTGCGGATGTTGATTTTCTCAGCATCATCGCCCACACCACGCCCTTGCACCGTGCCACGCGCCTGCGACTTGAAGCCAACGGTAATGGCGGGTTCAACGAAATAACGTAGATAGCCGAATTCGCGGGTGCGCATTTTCAAGCCAACGGGAATTTCCACGTATTGGATACCATACTTCAGATTGGTGCCTGCGGGCAGGGTGTCGAGCGCCGGACCCAGGTCGGAGCGTGTCCAGTAAGAACCACCGAAATCGTACTGTAACGTACCGCCGTGATTGAAGGCAAAGCCCAGACCGCCGGTGACGGCGTAGTTTTCGCGGAAATAAAATTCGCCGATCATGCCAAGCTTAAGCCCCAGATTGGAGCCACTGGGATTGATGCGGTTGTCACTGGTGGTCATCCAGGAGAAAACCGGGCTTAGCTGAAACCCAAAACGAATGTCTTCTTCCTGAGCCGGAAGAATCGCCTGCAAGGCAAACAAAAATGCGGCAATGGCTACAATTTTTTTCATCATTCGATTGTTTTTGGTTTTGAAC
>CAZQTF010000046.1:0-20305 GCA_964596135.1 uncultured Saprospiraceae bacterium
ACCAGCGACCTCGTCGTCCCGAACGACGCGCGCTACCAAGCTGCGCTACATCCCGATTTTCAGCGCAAAAAAGCAACTGTTAGAGAGAACGTACTTTTTGAAAAAGCAGGGCAAATATAGGAGTTCTTTTTAAAAAATTCAACTCCGATTGTTGGGTAAACGTTCAAAAAATTAAAACAAAGTTTACTGTTTTTTAACAAGCTTTTGAATGCCAATATATTCATCATCTTCCTGTCCATCGCCGTCCCAGTCCAATAGGCACCGAAACGTAGCCTGTTGTCCTTGTATTTCCACCCGATACTGGTACGTTGCGTCAGGCGCGATCATCATCAGCGTATCGCCAAAAATATTCCAAATACCGCGTGTCAGCCGCACCAGGCTGTCTGCTTGATTTTTATGCTCCTGGCGAAATTTGCTCGCGGTGTCAAAATGCGTAACAACAGGCTGGACGCTTAGTTTTTCGACCCATTTGCCTTCTTCTACTTCAAAAACCGAGCGGGGTTCGAGGCTATCCGTTGCGTTAATATCCACTCGGAAAGAGACGGTTTCCCAGGTTCCGGGCAAGGTCGTTTTCAAATTGGCAGCAGGGATGTAGGCGCTTTCCTGTTGTTGGGAAAACTGGTTGCAGCCCCAAAAAAGTACCAATGCAATTGCGATGTAATGAAATTTCATGTTGAATAAGCATTTTTCGAAAGTGCAAAAATAAAAATAACCACTGCCAAAAGTGACAGTGGTTATCCCTTGTTTTGAAAAAATACCAATAATTACATGGATTCCACATCGCCGGAGCCGGATACTTTGGCATTCACTTTTGGGCGCCCTTTGTATTTTACATCGCCAGAGCCGGATACTTTCACTTGGAGAGACTCGCTGGCATTGACCATAGCATTGCCGGAGCCGCTGATGCTCACGGTTGCTTCCTGAACGGCAAGAGCGTCGGCGTAGAAATCGCCCGATCCACTAATGCCAATACTGATTGCATTAGCAGAGCCGCCCAGTTTCACGTTGCCGGAGCCGCTTATTTTGCCGTCCACTGCTTTTGCTTCGATTTCCAGCTTAATATCACCGGAGCCGCTGATGCCGGTCACTAGATTATTTAGACCAATGAATTTTGTCTCGCCGATAATATCGCCAGAGCCACTGATGTATGCTTTGTCCAACGTGGGAATGGTGATCCAAATCTTGACGCCATCGTGGTTGCGTACGTTCTTGTCAAATCTGATTTTCCAATGCTTGTCGGCTACATCTGTAACGATATTGTCAATTATATTCTGTTGTGCTTCAATGGTTACACTTGGCGTATTGCCTTGTGTTAAATACACATTGCCACCAATCGCCAGTGTAAAACCGTCAAAACTGGAAACATTGAGTGCTTTCTTTACTTTTGGTCCTTCGCCTTTGATGCCCCAACCCCAATCCTGTGCGGAAAGGGTAGTCGTGAATGCAACTGCCAGAAAGAGCGTCCATACGGATGCAAAATTCAGTTTTTTCATTTTTCGCTTGCTTTTAATGTCTGAAAAAATGATTTAAAATTTTTTTAACAAAAATGACACAAAAGCTGCAGCGGGGTTGCATCGCTCCGACGAAAGTAGAAGAATAAAAGACGAGCGGAGGTTTTTTATGGTTCTATTGTTTTAATCAGGACATTGAATTAGTCCGCCCGTTCCATCACTCTTACAATTCGCTGAGGAACAATAGTGTTACGCTTGCTCAGGTAATCCGCTTGCGCCCGACTCAGGTCCATCCAGGTTTCATTTTGCAAGGTGATAGAAAGAACCTTTGGCGATTGCAGTTCAAAAATAACCTGTTGTGGGAAGGCTATGCTTGTGTTTTCAAAAACAACCCGATCGGCGAAGAATTGTTTGAGCGTGTATTGCACCGGCGCCTTATCTTTCTCGATGTGGGTTTCAAAAAAGATTTTGCCTTTCGCCTGGAAAATACGCATTTGGTCAACCGAAGCGGTATCGCCGGCTTCAACCAAGAAGCCTTGTCCGGTAAGGGTTTGTGCATTCTTGCGAGTCCAGAATTCAAGTGATTGCAGCCCATTGATATCCGACCTCCAGGTACCTTTCAGCCATTGAAAATCGTTGAGGGAAACTTTGATCTGGCTGCGCATTACTTTTTCCACGTTGCCCGAAAGGGTGATTCGTTTGGTGAAGTCGCCTTCGGCGATGGGCTGCGTGAGGCGGTCGCGGTATGTGCGGATGTATTCTGCGATTCGAATATCTTCATTGTCACTCACTTGCAAGTCTTCCAATTGTTCCGGCGTGTAGTTGTTGAGTGCCAGCGCGTTTGGTTTTTGGGAGTCAAAAAGAAGCCCGAGCAACGTAATAAGCCCACCCAACGCCAGCACCGCTGCAATAGAGGTAGCCTGACGCAAGATGGATACTTTTTGGTGGCGGCGATGATCCTCCAGCTTTCGTTCGAGGCGTCGCCATGCTTGCGGCGAGGGTTTTTCGTTCAGCTGGTGCTGATTGTCCCGGAATAAGCCTGATATAGTTTTTTTAATTTTCATGGTTTTATTGATTCATGGCGGCGTCGGCAGCCATCATAATTTTATTGTAATCCTTGAATGCCTGGATATTTCAGTTCTTCCAATAATTCCTGCAGGCGTTTTTTGGCTAAAATGAGTTGCGACTTGGAGGTATTGATGCTAATGCCCAGAAAGTCGGCAATTTCACGATGCTTAAATCCTTCAATGGCATACAGGTTGAAAATCGTGCGATAGCCTGTGGGCAAACCATCCAGTAGATTGAGAATATCCTGCGCTGCGAGTTCGTCCACCGGACTGACAGGGTCAATGTCGCCGTCAATTTGCGGATTGATCTCTACCGTCAGGTTGAAATTGTGCTGCTTGCGCAAAAACATCAAAGCTTCATTCACCGTGATACGTCGCATCCAACCCTCAAAGCTGCCATCGCCTTTAAAACTATGGATATTGGTCAAAATTTTAAAAAAAGCCTCTACCAATATGTCTTCCGCGTCTTCTCTGTTTTTTACATAGCGCTTGCATACGCCAAACAGCAACGGCGAGTAGCGATCGTAAAGCGTTTGCTGCGCCCGACGATTTTCCTGTTTGCATGCTTCTATGAGTTCCAGCTCGGTCACGCGGTAGTTTTTCGATTGATCCTAATAAAAATACAGATGTAAATTGAAACGTTTTTGGTGGGTAAATGGTTACTTTCGACAATTTTTAGTGTCAAGCTATTGAAATCTTTATATTTGCAGTCAATTTTTGGGAAGACAGACGTCAGAACTGAGAATTCGGACTAAATCTTCTTCAACTATTCAACTTTTAAATTTTGATAACATGTTTTTGGATAACAACCGGTATCTCCTGAGCGGCGGCGTAGATCCGCTCGAATTGGCAGAAAAGTATGGTTTGCCGCTATATGTATATGACAGTGCAATTATGGAGCGTCAGTATAAACGCATTACCGATGCTTTTAATGTTAAACGCCTGAAGATCAATTATGCTTGCAAAGCGCTTAATAATATCAATGTTTTGAAGTTGTTTAAGGAAATGGGTGCCGGATTAGACACGGTTTCCATCCAGGAAGTGATGCTGGGTTTGAAAGCTGGCTTTGCGCCAAAAGATATTATTTACACACCCAATTGCGTCAGTCTCGAAGAAATCGAGATGGCTGCGGAAAAAGGCGTGCGCATCAATATTGACAACATTTCCATTCTGGAGCAGTTTGGGCAGGCGCATCCCGATATACCGGTTTGTATTCGAATCAATCCGCACATCATGGCGGGCGGGAATGTGAAAACGTCGGTGGGACACATTGACTCTAAATTTGGGATTTCCATTCACCAGATGCCGCTGGTGCGGCGCATGGTGGAAGCTACGAACATCAGGGTGGAAGGCATCCACATGCACACCGGCTCCGATATTCTTGATCCGGAGGTATTTCTCATGGGCGCGGAAATTCTGCTGAATATTGCCAGAGATTATAAATTTCTCGATTATATTGATTTTGGTTCGGGTTTTAAAGTGCCCTACAAAGAAGGGGACATAGAAACCAATATCGAAGAGTTGGGCGAGAAAATCTCTGTCCGATTCAACGCTTTTTGCAAGGAATACGGCAAAGACCTCACCCTCATGTTTGAGCCTGGCAAATTTTTGGTGAGTGAATCGGGCTACTTTCTGGTGCCGGTGAATGTGATCAAACAAACCACCTCAACGATTTTTGCCGGTGTGGATTCGGGGTTGAATCACCTCATCCGACCGATGTTTTACAATTCTTATCATCGCATTACCAATATTTCCAACCCCGGCGGCAAGTCGCGTTTCTATACGGTGGTCGGCTACATTTGTGAAACGGATACGTTCGGTGTGAATCGTCAGATTTCTGAAATTCACGAAGGAGATGTGCTGTGTTTTCATAATGCCGGCGCGTACTGCTTTACCATGTCGTCGAATTATAACTCACGCTACCGACCGGCAGAGGTGCTGGTGCACAACAGTAAGGATTACCTCATTCGCCAGCGCGAAACGATGGAAGATATTCTGCGCAATCAGGTAGAAGTAGAGTTTTTGCAGGAGACTACTGCGTGAAATTATGGTAAATGATTTGTAATATCGATGTAATAATCCTGTTTTTTTATTTAAAAAACTATTAAATGAGGATACTTTGGGCTTTTATTGCTTTTGTGGCACTTCTGCTGACCGGTTGTAAAAATGATAATCAGCAAACAACCGATGACCACCTCCAGAAAACGGAAGAAGTTCAAATACTGGAAGATACACTGCTGGCAATTACCAATCGGGGATTAATTTTTTCCAATGGCACTTCTGAGATGCTGCCTTTTGCCGATGATTCTACTGCGACTGTGCTCATTATGGCGCGCCATGCAGAGAAAGATACGGTGGGTGATGACCCCGTGCTTACCGAAGCCGGCAACCTCCGGGCGGAAAAGCTTTCGGCTATACTGCAAGATTTGACACTTCATGGAGTATATTCCACCCAGTTTGTCCGTACGATGAAGACTGCTCAACCCAGCGCGCTCAGCCATCAGCAGCCCATTCTTATTTATGATCCCAAAGAAACTAATTTTATTCAAAACCTTGTCGAAAAAAATCCCGGCAAGCATATGCTGATCGTGGGGCATTCCAATTCTACTCCAGAGTTAATCAATCAATTACTTGATAAGGAGCAATTTAAAGAGATTGACGAAAAGGATTACAGCAATATTTTTATCGTAGCAGTTGGCAATAGCGGTCAATCGGTGAAGGTGGTCCGTGCCAGATTCTGAAACTTTCTGCTGCAATTTTTGTGTTGAAAAATCTAACTTGGCAGGATTAAGCCTTATTTTTGCACTTCTTTTGATGGTGCACCTGTGTCGTGGTGTTTTGTTTTAATGACAATACCATTGCACTATTACACCATAACATGATTAGACTATAACACCATCGCACCATAACACCAGAAAAATGGATACAAGATACAACCCGCAAGAGACGGAGCCCAAATGGTATCAATATTGGATGGAACGCAATTATTTCCATTCCGAACCCGATGAGCGTGAGTCGTTTACGATTGTAATTCCTCCACCAAATGTGACCGGGGTGTTGCATATGGGGCATATGCTCAACAATACGATTCAGGACATTTTGATCCGAAAGGCGCGCTTAGAAGGTAAAAATGCTTGCTGGGTGCCAGGTACCGATCACGCTTCGATTGCTACGGAGGCAAAAGTGGTGGGTATGCTGCGGGAACGTGGAATCAAAAAATCCGATCTTTCTCGGGAAGAATTCTTAAAATATGCATGGGAGTGGAAGGAGTTATACGGGGGTAAAATTCTTGACCAATTGAAAAAACTGGGCGCTTCTTGCGACTGGGACCGCACGCGCTTTACGATGGAAGGTTCCCTCTCGAAAGCGGTGATCCACGTGTTTGTTGATTTGTATAAAAAAGGCAAGATTTATCGTGGCTTGCGAATGACCAACTGGGACCCCGCGGCACAGACAGTATTGTCGAATGAGGAGGTGATTTACAAAGACGCGCATTCGCAGCTTTTTTATATCAAATATTTCCTGGAAGGCTCTGATTCAGAAGGAATTATCATTGCTACCCAACGCCCGGAAACCATTATGGCTGATACCGCCATTGCGGTACACCCGGAAGATGACCGTTATCGGAATTGGATTGGTAAAAATGTGCTAATACCATTGATTAACAAGCCGATACCTATTATTGCTGATGGTTATGTAGATCGGGAATTTGGCACAGGAGCATTAAAAATCACGCCCGCTCACGATCAAAACGACTACGAAGTAGGGCAACGCCACAACCTTCCCGTGGTAGATATTTTGAATCCGGATGGCAGTTTAAATGAACACGCGCAAATCCTGGTGGGGGAAGATCGCTTTGTCGCTCGCAAGAAGATAAAAAAAATGCTGGAAGAATCCGGCAATCTGATCAAGTTGGAAGACTACAAAACCAGCGTTGGGCACTCCGAGCGCACCGATGCTGTAGTGGAGCCGCGCCTTACCTTGCAGTGGTTTTTGGATATGAAAGACTTTGCCAAAATGGCTTTGCAGGCAGTAAAAAGCGGCGAGGTGACTTTCTACCCGGAAAGCATGTGGAATATGTACTACAGCTGGCTCAACGAAGACAATATCCGAGATTGGTGTATCTCACGGCAGTTGTGGTGGGGGCAGCGCATTCCGGCCTGGTATTACACGGATGCAGAGGGCAAAGAGCACATTTTTGTAGCCGAAACGGCGGCAGAAGCTTTGGCGCAGGCTAAAGAAAAGATTGATAATCAAAAGCTAACAATTGATGATTTGCATCAGGATGAAGACGTGGTAGACACCTGGTTCTCCTCGTGGCTGTGGCCGATTTCTGTATTTGACGGCTTTGAAAAACAGGACGAATTAAAATATTATTACCCCACCAGCGTGCTGGTGACCGGCTGGGATATCATGTTTTTCTGGGTGGCACGCATGATCATGGCGGGTTATGAATATTCGGAGGAGTTATTAGGTAAAGACTTTGTAGAAAAGCATGGGCGTCAGCCATTCCATGATGTATATTTTACAGGTATGGTGCGTGACAACAAGCGCCGGAAAATGAGCAAATCGCTGGGGAATTCGCCGGATGCACTGAAACTGATTGAAAATTATGGTGCAGATGGCGTTCGTTTTGGTATGATGGCCAGTTCGGCGGCTGGTAATGATATCATTTTTGACGCGCCGTTTGATCCAGAGACGAAGGAAGTATTGAATGAAAGCAAGCTTTGTGAGCAGGGACGCAATTTTTGTAATAAAATGTGGAACGCGCTGCGTCTCATCAAGGGCTGGGAGGTGAGCGAAACGGTAGAAGAAGATGAAATACAATCTGTTAACAGGTTGGCAATCAATTGGATAGAGCAGAAGCTTTCCCAAACACTGACAGAAATAGATGCTAATTTCAAAAATTATCGCCTATCGGACGCGTTGATGACGTTGTACAAATTCATTTGGGACGACTTCTGTTCGTGGTATCTGGAAATGATCAAGCCCGCTTACGGCACGCCGATTGACAGGGAAACACTGGAGCGGACCGTTGAAATTTATAGCCAGTTAATGTCGGCATTGCATCCGTTTATGCCGTTTGTAACCGAAGAAATCTGGCAGCAACTCACCGATCGCCTCGAAGGAGAGGATTGTGTAGTGAGTGAATATCCACAAGCAAATTCCTTTGATCAGGCTTTTATTGAAAAAATTGAACGCGCGAAGGAAATCGTTGCCGGTGTTCGGGAAATTCGCAACAACAAAGGCATCAAAGTAAAAGAAGAACTGAAGGTTTTTGCGCAGGATACGCCCAAAGCGCAGGAACTGCTGGCTAAGCCGGGCTTGAAGGCAATGATCATAAAGATGGCAAATTTGAGCGAACTTTCGCTCTCCGGAGAAGAAGTTGTCAATAGCGTATCATTTCTTGCGAGCACGGAGAAATTTTATGTAGTCTTGCAGCAAACGATTGACGTGGAAGAAGAGCGCAGCCGCTTAACAAAAGATTTGGAATATTACCAAGGTTTTGTGGCTACGGTTCAGAAAAAGTTGAGTAACGAAAAATTTGTCAGTAATGCTCCGGCACAGGTGGTAGAAACAGAGCGCAAAAAACTCGCCGATGGGGAAGCGAAGATCAAGAGCATAGAAGAAGCTCTGGCACAGTTGAATTAAGAAAAAAGTATGCCGCATTTTAAAAGTGCGGCATACTTGCGTTGATACTTTAGTGCTGTACCACAAAGCGTTTGGTGCTTACTCCTTCGTCGGTACGTAGGTGGAGAAAGTAAGTGCCAGCAGCCCATTTGCTGGCGTCGAGGCTGATCGTTTGATTTTTAATGCCTTCATAATTTCTTACCAGTATTGTTTTTCCGGTCACATCCATCACCGTCAGTTGAGCCTGTTGTGTTACAGACAGCAACGAAACGTTGACATTCAGGTTGTTATAGGTTGGATTGGGATATATTTCAACTTGGTAATCAGCTAATTGCGGTTCTTTTGTCCCGGTTGGCGCGCTTTCGCGAATGCGCATGCGGACGATGGCGGTTGCCTCCGGACCAAAGCCTCCAAGGAACCACTCGCCGTTTTTCACCACTGTCGAAAAATCATAATAATATCCTAAGGCGCTGTAAACCATAAACATATCCTGTGCAAGCTGTACCATTAGAAAGTAATCGCCGGGTTCAAGTGGGATGCCTGGTTCCAGTTCTCCTTCCAGTGGGAATAGCTCGGTGGTGATCAGCGTATAGCTGGTATCGGTGGTAGTAAGCTCTTTTGAACCAAAACCAACAATTCGCAGATCGTCGTCGTCAAAAGTTGAATTGCCGTCATCTTCCAAGCGATACAGAAAAACATTAACGGTTTGCCCTACCTGAGAGTCATCATTGCTGGCAATGGAGAAGGACGCCTCGAAAGCTTCGTAGCCTTCCTTTGTAATTACATAATAATTGCCTATTTCCCAAAATTCGTCAACGAATTCTAATGGTTGATTTGCCCCGCTGGGAATACCATCATCTTTGGAAAATAAGCTTTCCGTGATGACAAATTCGCCCTCGACTTTGTTGTTACTCGGAGAAGCGTCCATTTCGGTTTGGTTTACCGTATATGTTAAAGTATAATTACCTGTGTTGGTGGGTGTAAATGTTTCTGCGAAAGCGACTGTGTCGTCTTCCAGAGGTGCAAGCGTGCCAATATTCTCAGTGGACATGAAACTGTCGCCATTATCTCCAGCAACTTCCACTTTTGCGGTGACATCGCTCTGCGGCGCGGTTCCTATATTTTCAACCCGAATATTAAACAATGTTTCATCTACCTGGCTCAGCGGAGTAGCAAAATTGAATGGTACTCGTGGTAAGTCCACTGTCAGATCATTCGCGGGGGTTGGATTGGCATCAAATAGTGCAATGTCATCAATGCGCCAGGCATATTCAAATCTGCCCCTCCATCTAAAACGAATGTACACCGATGGCTGATTGGCGGCTTCCGGCAACTCGATCGTCACTACTTGAACGGCATCTGACAAGTCGTTGCGTTCTACATTTGCCAAAATTCTTTTATATGTAAAATCGGTTCCATTGGTACTAATGCCCACCTCGGTAATGGAAACTTGACCTTCTGAGAAAAAACCGTACTGGTTTTCGCTGCGCAGGAAGACCGTATTTTTCCCGCTGCAGTTGATGGCTTTGGAGGTTACAAAAACATCGTGCATTACGTCTCCATTGCGATCAGAATTAAATTGAATGAAGCCGTTGGATGCTGTTGTGGAGGTAAAGTCCGATTGCCCATCAAAGATACCGACAGGGTTGTTACTCCATACCCAATCTTCTGAACCAGGATTGACGCCGCCCTGTGTCCAGTTACTGGTAAAAGCAGCAGCATTAGGGAAGGTTTCCTGATAGAAGGGGGCTGGTTGAGCCTTTAGTACAACTAAAGAAAGGGTTCCTGCAATAAATAAGTAAAACTTCGTAAAGATTCGAATACGCATGTTGTAATGTTTAAATGATAAAAAAAATTGGTTGCCCAAATAAGGGGTTTTTAATGATGAAAAGGTAAGATCTTTTATCAAAAAGTGCCAAAAAAATGTGAATACAAGATATTAGCTGACATTTCTGATAGAAAAGTGGTGCCTGGATAGGGGCATCGGAGACCATAAAAACGAAACAATCATTCTATAGGTACCAGGCTATTTCAAAGTTTGCTGTTGCTGATATTGCTCATATTCGCGCCGAAGCTGGTCTTTATCCACGGGTACTACGCCGAGGCGTTCGCAGACTTGCCCTCCTGCAAGATTTGACAAAACGGCAATGTTGTGAATATCAAGAGACAATGCAAGACTTAATGAGGCGACACTGATCACGGTATCCCCGGCGCCACTGACGTCGGCGATTGGACGGGGGCGGGTAGGCTCCATCTGGCTTTCTCCGTTGTGATCAATAAACAAGCCTTTTTCGGAGAGGGTAATCAGCGTGTATTGATTGCCCAGTTTTTGACGCACCAGGTCGGCGGCTTTTTGCAAAGACGCTTCTTCCGTAAAAATAGGCTCTGCGATTTGGCTACGAATTTCTTTTAGGTTTGGTTTGAACAAGGTGACATGTTTATATGCCCAAAAATTTTTGAATTTTGGATCCACCGTTGTGGGAATGTCGCGCTTAATCGCTTCGAGTATTACCGCTCGAATCACTTCTTGGGAAAGTACGCCTTTATTATAATCTTGCAACAAAATCACATGGATATCCCGTTCATTGAGTAGATGGTGCACGTTGCTGAGAAATTGTTCTGTTTCGGTGGCGCTAAGGTCGTCGGTCATTTCTTCATCCAAGCGAAGCAATTGCTGGCTTCCTGCCAGTACGCGGGTTTTTACTGTAGTGATACGCTCTTTACTCTGCATGATCCCTTTGACCGAAAGTCCGTTTTTGGGCATAAGTTTCAACATTTGCTCCGCATCGCGGTCTTTGCCAATCACGCTGTACAGATAAGGCGTAGCGCCTAGCGCGCGAATGTTTAAAGCGACATTGGCGGCGCCGCCGAGGCGATCTTCACGTTTTTGGAGATGCACGACCGGCACAGGCGCCTCCGGCGAGATGCGATCTACTTTGCCTGTCACGTAGCGGTCAATCATTACATCGCCTATTACCAATACATTTAGTTTATTGAAGGCATCAAGAATATCTTTTATTGGCGCCATCAGATCAGATTCATTTTTCATTTGAGTGCAAGTTGACAAAAG
This sequence comes from uncultured Saprospiraceae bacterium, assembly GCA_964596135.1. Lineage (GTDB taxonomy): Bacteria > Bacteroidota > Bacteroidia > Chitinophagales > Saprospiraceae > JADJNW01. The sequence goes on from CAZQTF010000046.1 coordinate 11,220, forward strand.
TAGAAAATTTGTGGCTGTTGTCTGCCGGCAATTTAGCCTGAAATCGAAAAAATAATTTTACGATGCATCCGCTATCCATTCTTTATCGGTTATAAAATGAAGAATTTTAGCAGTAGCACCGCGATTTTCCAGGATATAGGTATGAGCAATGGCTGCTGCTTGTCGGTAATTATCATCCACAGCAAGCGATTCAAAAACTTTTTGAAAATCATCCAGGTTCTTAATGCTGAAGGCGCCGCCTTTGGCGGTCAATTGCAGCGCTTCTTCAAATTTTTTATACTTCGGACCAAAAATCACCGGTAATTGAAAGGCAATCGGTTCCAGTGTATTGTGAATACCTACCCCAAAGCCGCCGCCAATGTAAGCGATGCGCCCGTAGCGGTACAACGCTGCCAGCATGCCAATGTTGTCTATTAATAGCACCTGCGCTTCGGTTCCCGATTCTGGCGTTGCTTGTGAATAGCGGAGCACTATTTTTTGCAAAGACTGCTCGATTTGTTGCAAATGCCCTTCGCCAATCTGGTGTGGTGCAATGATTACTTTCCAGCCTGCCGGTAAATGATGATTGATAAATGGAATCAGAATCGCTTCGTCGGGTTGCCAGGTGCTACCGCAGATCAGTATCTGGTGATTTTCGGCGAAAGTTTGCACTATCGGAAACACGGGCGCTCCGGCGGCAATCTGACTGACCCTGTCCACGCGGGTATCGCCAGCGACACTGAAATTGGTGAGATTTAATTGTTGTAGGAGTTTGCCGGATAATTCATTTTGCACGAAAATATGTGCGAATTGAGGCAACAATTGTCGGAATACGTCGCCGTAAGACTTGAAAAACAGCTGTTCCTTCCGAAAAATTGCCGAAATCAGCAGCGTGGGAATTTGCTTTTGATGAAGGCTATTCAAAAAATGAAACCAGAACTCATATTTTACAAAAATAGCTAAATGAGGTTTAAATATTTCTATGAATGCCAATGCATTCGATTTATTATCTAACGGCAAATAACAAATATAATCCGCATAAGGATAATCTTTGCGAATTTCATAGCCGGAAGGAGAAAAGAAGGTCAGCAGGATTTTGCACGCTGGATATTGTTGCTTCAAAGTTTCGATCACTGGTCTGCCTTGTTCAAATTCCCCAAGCGAGGCGCAATGAACCCAAATGGTGAGAGATTGGTGCGGATTTATCTTTGCCCAATCTTGTGCAAAGCGCTGCCGCCACTGCCAACGTCCGTTTGTCCATCGCTTTGCTTTGGCATTGCCACTAATGCCGGCAATTCGGATCATAAAAAGGTAGAGCCAAATGCCCAGATCATACAAAAATTTCGACATTTGCTAAAAATCAGTGGTCAATAATAAATCTCACTCGCGGTTTTACCAAAATAAAAAGGTAAAACCCATGCGGCATGAATACCAAAAAGCAAATCCAGGCGTCGGGCAGTATCCTGCATTCGGGTGTCAAAATTAAAATCGCGGCGACTTTGCGTAAAGCCTTGCGTACATTCCAGCCCGATATAAAAATTGGTGCGGCGATTGGCGCTTAGTATTTGATAACCAATGAATTGGCGAAGCGCCAGCCCATTGGTCAGTCGGTCATAGCCTTTTTTATAATCATCCAGTAGTTGCGGCACGGCGCGGAATGGATCGTCCTGGATGCGAATTTTGTGCTGCAGCAGCCCTGCCCCCAGCGCAACGCGAAGCCCGGCACGGGGATTTTTTTCGGACACGGAAAATAACTTTCCGACCAGAGCACCGATATACAAGCCCCGTTCGCGCAATTGGATGTCGGCATAGGACTTGTCGTTGCCGATGATCTCGCCTTCTGGTGTGCGGAGGCTGGCAAGCACATCTTCTTTCACATCCGAACCGAACAGGTAGTGGCCTTCCAGCCCAAAGATCAGGTTGTTTTTCTCGGTAAGGTATTCGATGCCGCTACCGATGCTTAGATTGGGACCAAAACGATCCGCCAGATCGCTGCCCGGCAATTGCCCACCGAAAGTAAAATTCAGCAGGATGCCATGACCTTTGTTCAATTCGGTGTTCTGGGCATATAGCCCTGAGGTGATTCCTATAGCCAACACAAGTGCGATTAACCGCATATTATTTTTTTGCAAAAGTAATCAGATCGAATTAATAAAACGGTAGTCTGTTGCCAGGTTTTAAGTTATATTTGCGACAAAATCAAATCAAGTGAAAAAAGTACTCATCACCGGCGCTGCCGGCTTCCTCGGGTCTCATCTCTGCGACCGCTTTATTCGCGAAGGTTATCATGTCATCGGAATGGATAATTTGCTCACGGGAAATCTCAAAAATATTGAGCATTTGTTTCCATTAAAAGAATTTGAATTTTATTTCCATGATGTGACCAAATTTGTACATATTCCCGGCGAACTGGATTATATCCTGCATTTTGCTTCGCCCGCCAGCCCGATTGATTATCTCAAAATGCCCATCCAGACGCTGAAAGTAGGGGCATTGGGCACGCACAACCTGCTGGGATTGGCGTTAGCCAAAAAAGCTCGTATTCTGGTGGCTTCTACGTCCGAAGTATATGGCGACCCGCAGGTGCATCCGCAATCGGAGGAATATTGGGGCAATGTGAATCCGGTGGGGCCGCGTGGGGTGTATGATGAAGCTAAGCGTTTTCTGGAGGCAATCACAATGGCGTATCATAATTTTCATGGCGTCGAGACTCGTATCGTGCGGATTTTTAATACTTATGGTCCTCGCATGCGCGTGGAAGACGGTCGGGCGTTGCCGGCATTCTTCTCGCAGGCGATTCGCGGCGAGGGGCTGACGGTTTTTGGCGATGGTATGCAAACTCGTTCTTTCTGTTACGTGGATGATCTTATAGAGGGGATTTACCGCTTGTTATTAAGTGATTATCATTTGCCAGTGAATATTGGTAATCCTGATGAAATTCCGGTAAAGCAGTTGGCCGAAGAAATTCTGGCATTGGTAAATAATCCGCAGGCAAAAATCGTTTATAAAGAATTACCGATGGACGATCCCAAAATCCGTCAGCCAGATATCACCAAAGCGCGCACTATTCTTGGCTGGGAACCAAAAGTGCCGCGCGTGGAGGGATTGGTAAAAACCTACGAATATTTTCGGGATGCGGTACAGCCGAAGGCATGAGACTGCGATCTGGTTACTTTTTTTCGGGATAACCGTTTTTATGTAAAAAATGATTGATATAAATGAATGTTGAAAAAAACATACTGGTCACCGGCGGTGCGGGTTTCATTGGCACACATCTGGTGAAACGGATGGTGAAGCGATATCCACAGTACCGAATTGTCAATTTGGATAAGTTGACGTACGCCGGGAATCTCGAAAATTTACGGGATGTGGAAAACGAACCGAATTACGTCTTTGTAAAAGGCGATATTTTAGATCAGGAACTGCTGTTAGAATTGTTTCAAACCTACCAGTTCGATAGTGTGATTCACCTGGCGGCGGAGTCGCATGTGGATCGTTCGATTAATAATCCGCTCAGTTTTATTGAAACCAATGTGGTCGGCACCATGTGTTTGCTCAATGCTGCCCGCGAAGCCTGGAAAGACAATACAGAAGGTAAGCGGTTTTACCATATTTCTACCGACGAGGTGTATGGTTCGCTTGGCGAAACGGGTTATTTTACGGAGGAAACACCCTACGATCCGCGATCGCCGTATTCCGCGTCCAAAGCGAGTTCTGATCATTTGGTGCGGGCTTATTATCACACATATGATTTGCCGGTGATCGTGTCGAATTGTTCTAACAACTATGGTCCGTACCAGTTTCCGGAAAAGCTTATTCCATTAATGATAAATAATATTAAAAATAACAAGCCGCTTCCGGTATACGGCGATGGCAAATACACCCGCGACTGGCTCTGGGTGGAAGATCACGCGGCAGCGATTGATCTGATTTTCCACAAGGGCAGGGTAGGAGAGACCTATAATATCGGTGGTAATAACGAACGCAAAAACATTGAGTTGGTACAAACCCTTTGTGATATCATGGATGAATTGCTGGAACGCCCGGTAAATACGTCGCGCCAACTCATTACATTTGTGAAAGACCGCCCCGGGCACGATCGCCGTTATGCAATTGATGCTTCAAAACTCAAGAACGAGTTGGGCTGGACGCCGACCGTTCAACCGGAGGAAGGGCTGCGCCGAACTGCTGAATGGTACCTTGCCAATGCCGAATGGCTCGGGCACGTAACTTCAGGCGAGTATCAGCACTATTATGAAAAACAGTATGGAGCGTGATAAAAATGTTATAACTTGATAATTACGGTTTTAAAAAAACGCATCTGTAATCAGTAATTTTATAATCAATAATTCTATGCGACCACAAGCCGGCGAATTCGCGCCTTTTTATCAGGGGTATGTCAATCAGGTGCCTGACGGTGATATTGTGCAGATTTTGGATGATCAAAAGCGCCATACACTTGATTTTCTACAATCTTTGCCCGATGAAAAATGGGACTATCGCTATGCCGAAGGTAAATGGAGTATTCGGGAATTATTATTACATATCATAGATGCTGAGCGCATTTTTGCTTACCGAGCACTGCGTATCGCGCGCAATGACCAGACCTCGCTGGCAGGTTTTGATGAAAATGCTTATGTACCGGAGTCTTTTGCTGCGCAACGTTCGGTCGTTTCTCTATTGAGAGAATACGCTGCAGTGCGCGAGGCAACCCTCCAACTTTATAAAAACCTGGATCAAAGCGTATGGACGCGCCTGGGCGATGCCAACGGAAAACCGGTATCGGTGCGGGGGCTGGCGTATATCATTGCAGGGCACGAGCGGCACCACCTGAATGTAATCCGGGAACGGTATCTGGGGTGATGGAATTTGGTTTTTAGACCTTAGATACTGAATTTTTAAATTGAACCTGACTGATTTATGCAGCCATATTTTATCCAATATTTTCAGCAGCACCTGAAGCAATTGCGGGAAGAGATCGCCGCTTATCAAAATGAGCAAGACCTTTGGGTCGTGGTGCCGGGTATTAATAATTCCGCCGGAAATTTATGTTATCATTTAATTGGGAATCTCAATTATTATATCGGTGCAGCGCTGGGCCAAACCGGTTATCAACGCAATCGGGATCTTGAGTTTTCTATTAAAAATGTGCCGCAGGCTGAACTTTTGCAAGGCATTGATGAAGTTGCTGAAATGATTGCACGCGTATTGCCAACAGTGGAAAATCTGGAAGCAGCGTATCCTGAAACTTTCTTCGCTCCGAAAAATACGATTGCCTTTTATTTATTTCGGCTGTTAACCCATTTAAATTATCATCTTGGTCAGGTGAATTACCATCGTCGTTTATTGGCGGTAAAAAGTTAAAACCAATACCAATGCGCGTTCTTATTTTTTTTCTGATAGTTTTGTTTGCCAACGCAATTGGCGCTCAGATAGCGGTTAATAAGCAAATATTTATTCAACATTATGAAGGCGCTATCGCCGATAAATATCCAATTTCCATGCGGCTGGTCAATTGGGGAAACGGCTCATTAGTCGGCGAATATTCCTATAAAAAAGTAGGCAAGTCCATTACATTATATGGTGACTTCAAAGAAAATAATGTTTTTGAAATGAGTGAATATGCAGGTGATCAGATGACCGGCAAGTTTAGTGGACAATTCGCAAATAAATCGTTGATAAAAGGTACCTGGTCTAGCCCGGATGGTAAAAAATCGTTGTCTTTTGAGGTAAAGGCGACCACGACCACGGATGACGCCAGCGGCTGGGCGGGTGTTTGGCATTTGAATGACGTGTGGGATGGCGGTACGCTGATCATTGGCGATGTGACCAAAGACAGTCTGGACTTTGCGGTTTCTGTGGTGCGTACGGCACATATTGGCGAAATCTGGGGAACCGCCGCCAGGTCGGAAGATAAAGCCATTTTTAAAAGGGTGGAATTTACTTATGAAGGAGAAACCGACTCAGAACCATGCTACATTACATTTGAGCTAAAAGGAGATCATATTCAGGTGGAGCAGGTGAGTTCCGGTATGGCTTGCGGCTTTGGAATGCGGGCTTATGCTGGCGGCAGATTTGATAACAAGGTGATTGAAATGAAGCCTGCGCTGTCTTTTGGCAGCGGTGATGGTAATGTTTTTCCTAATCAATCTTTACATGATGGCTTTAAACATTTAGTTGGAGGTAATATGTACGAATTGTTTGCTTTCAACATGCAGGGTTACGAACATCTTGAGCAGGCGCCGGAAGACGGCTTTGAAGCAACGGTGGTGCAGGGGGGCGTTTATGGCATGTACATGAGCAATGAAGCAATTATTATGTACACAAAAACTGGGAAATACTGGGCAATGACAATTGATTTTGAAGGTAAACAGCCGGTATTGCGTTATTTTACAAATGCTGCTGAATATCAGCTCAAGTTCCCGCAAAGTATTTCAAACTGGGCGGATCGCTTCCCGGATTATCCCGTTCGTTATGAATGAAACAGCAACATCAAGGGCATTTGCAATAATAACATGCCATCAATAAGCCCGGAAAAGTAATAATCTTTGCGATTTTCTGTGGCAAAAAACAATAAAACTGCACTGATGATGCCTGACAAACTCAAGCCAAGCCAGTTTTCCAAGGTATAGGCATCTATGCGATAATTGAGCCAGCCCAGCAATATCATAATGATCAGTAGTAAATATCCCAGACTTTTGGCGAACGGTATGCCGATGGCGATCGGGAGTGTTTTTACCTCATTTGTAGTATCAATGGATGAGTCTCTGATATCAAAGGGAATAGTAAGAGCAAAAATGTAGCAACCGCGTTCCAGTACCATCAGCAGCGTGGGAAGATTTTTAAAAACATGATGCTCGAATGCCGGCAATACGACCGTTACCAGGCTCCAAATGATGGCGACCAGAAAAATTTTGATATAGCTCAGATCTCTTAGTCGTTTCCCTTTTGGTAAAAACGGAATAACATACCCTAAAGAAATAGCAATAGGAAATATCAGTGCGATTTTGATGTAATGATTCAGTCGGAAAAAGAAAATCAGGCAAAAAACGGCAGAAATAATGGTAATTACGTAAAGTAGCCACTCGTAATGATAAATAATCAGATAGCGCTCCGGCTTGGAAGCGTTGCGTAGCTTGTCAATACCGATAATGCGGTGAGCGGCGTACAACAGTAAGGTAGCAAAAAAGACAAAAGTGGGGATGTTAGTGATTTCCGATTTCCCGGTTATGATGTACTGCGTTTGCAGGCACAGTACGAAAGCGCCTCCGGCAATCCAGAGATTGCTGTACAATACAAAATCAATCGTTTTTTTTAAGTAATTATAAATTTTTAGCAATTTAGTGTTTTAACTATTTCATCGGATGCATGCCATATTGCACCCATTCTTCCTTCGCCGGGCCATAAACCCCAGGTACTTGAATGCCCAGCAAACGCATTAGGATCGTCATTTGAGCACGATGATGTGCCTGATGGAGCACTAAAGTTAATAAAACTTTTCCCCGTACCCATTGTTCTCCATACATATCTACGACTATTTCCAGGTCGGCATCTGTCCAGTGCGCCTTTACCATTTGAGCGACTTCAATTGCATGTTTTTGATACAAAGACCTGATTTCTGCTATATGATCAGGCATTTCAATTTTTTCCAGTGCGTCATTCGAAAGCAAGCCTGCGCGGGCGGTCATCTCGGTCAGTGTTTGGGTGATGCGCCAGGCAAGTCTGCCCAGTGTACGAACCTCCGGCGATATTTTCTGCGACATCTGCTCATCGTTGATGCGCTCCATCATGTTGAGCGTCATCTCCTGTTCGTATTGCCAGTCAGTAAGGAAATCCATGATTTTTCGATACATGACAGCAATTTTTTATGGCTGGTCGCGGGTTTTCAATTGAAAAGTTATTTACCTTGAGTAAATGTTAAATAATTTATTGATAGTATCAGCTGCTCAGAAATACTTGAAGTTGTGACCATTTTCAATCTTTTGTAATGTTTCGTAAATCAGCAGGATGACATTGCTTACATCATCTTTGTGCGCCATTTCTACCGTCGTGTGCATGTAGCGCAAGGGCAGTGAAATGAGGGCGGAAGGCACGCCGCCATTGGAATAGGCAAAAGCATCGGTGTCGGTGCCGGTGCGCCGGGAAGCTGCTTCGCGCTGGATTGGTATTTTTTTCTCTTCTGCGGTTTGAATAATCAGCGAGAGAAACTTATTGTGTACTGCTGGGGCATAAGTGACCGAAGGTCCTTCGCCGCATTTCACATCGCCTTGTTTCTGGGCATTTACAAGCGGGGTGCTGGTATCGTGCGTTACATCCGTTACGAGAGCAACATCCGGTTGGATGGTCTGGGCAACCATCGTGGCGCCATTAAGCCCTACTTCTTCTTGTACGGAATTGACGATGTACAAAGAATAGGGTAAATCAATTTTATTTTCGTGCAGTAACCTTGCCACCTCAGCAATACAAAATCCACCCATGCGATTGTCCAGTGCGCGCCCAACGTAATAGCGGTCGTTGAGGATCGTCATTTCGTCTTCGTAGGTGATCACGCAACCCACGTGAATGCCCATTGCCAGCACTTCTTCCTTGCTTTTGGCGCCAACATCAATAAAAATATTCTCTGCTTTGGGCGTTAGTTTTTCTTCTTCACCGTGCCGGGTATGAATGGCGGGCCATCCAAAAACGCCTTTTACGATACCCTTCGGCGTATGAATATTCACTCGTTTGGAGGGCGCAATCAGATGGTCGGAGCCGCCATTGCGGATGACATTGATAAAACCTTTCTCGGAAATATAGTGCACAAACCAGGATATTTCATCGGCGTGCCCTTCGATCACTACTTTATAAGGTTTATCGGGATTTATGATACCGTAAACCGTACCGTAATTATCTATTTTCCAGTCATGTATGTAAGGCTTGAGGTACTCCAGCCAGATTTTTTGCCCTGAACTTTCAAAACCGGTCGGCGATGCATTATTAAGGTATTTTCTCAGAAATTCCTCAGATTTTGGTGTTATTACGGACATTTTTGATTGTAGTGTTTTTTATTAGCGGCTTAAATTTGTCCTGAATCGCAATTCCTTGACCAGTAAAGATATAAATAATTA
>CAZQTF010000047.1:0-20272 GCA_964596135.1 uncultured Saprospiraceae bacterium
GGGTTTTCATTGTGATAATATTTAGAGACATTAGATTCCAGATATATAATAACATCTAACGTCGAAAATCTTTCATCTAATGTCTCTGCAAAAGAAATAAAAGGTTTTTCATTCAAACACTACGAAATCGCAATCTTCTTCACGTTTTCTTCCGGTTTTGTTGCTACTTTTTTCGGCATCGTCAATTTCAGTACACCATCATTATAATTGGCGACAATGTCTTCTGTTTTGATATTTTCTGGCAAGCGGAATGTCCGCGTGAAAGAACTGTAACTAAATTCCCGGCGTGTGTAATTTTCTTTCTTTTCTTCTTCTTCTCGCTTTGATTCGGCACTGACCACAAGGTTGCCTTCTTTGATTTCTACTTTAAAATCTTCTTTTTTCATCCCCGGTGCTGCTACTTCCATCTCAAAGTTTTTGTCACTTTCTTTCACATTTACCGCCGGTGTATTCTTCACACCTTTCCACCAGTTTTCGAAGTCATTGTCATTGTCGAAAAAGTTTTCGACCATAGCACTCAGTGAAGGGAATAAATCTCCTCTTCTCCAATTAATAAGTGACATAACACCTCCTTTTTTAGTTTAATTGAAATGTATTTTTCAGTTTTTTAAATTTATTTGCTTTTCAAGTCTTTATCAATGATTTTTGTCAATCTTTTCCTTCAAATCCACCTTCCAGCCAACATATTAATCCTCTATTTATTCACCAGCGGTCCAACCACCCGATTTTGATCGTCAGGGTACTTACAAGCGATTGTAATTCTTTTTTACTTATTCCATCCATTGGCTGCATATTGGTGACCCACCTGAAGCCCGCCGCATAGCCAATATGAAATCGCTCGCTTACCGATACTTCTATTCCTATTTCCGGTGTTAGTAGCCAAAGGTATGCCTGCTCTTTCCCACTTCGATCACTTGATAGGAGCCATTCGCGTTCTACTTTACCGCCGGCTGCCCGCATGCCCACGCTGAGGCTCATATTTTCGGCTACAGCGCCGAAGTATTTGCCCTGCAAACCGCCTGTTATCAGGTTGATATTATACAATTCGCCCGCCTGCTCGCCGGGGCGTAGTGCTTTGGACGTTCTCATACCAAAAGTGCTCAGATGCCAGTTTTTGGACACAAAACCCAACTCCGCCCCTGTGCCAAAAGCCACGCTGCCATCTATTTCGCTGAGTTCAAATACGGGGCTGATAAAACCGCCTTTTTCAGTTTGTGCCTCCAGTCGAAGGACAGCAAAAGCCGCAAACATAAGGGTGATTAGGTATTTTTTCATAATCATTTTATTGTAACATCAAAAATCCGATGGATCCTATTTACTTTCAATGATAAAAAACAAGTGGCAAAGATGACTTTTGTCAGGAAAACGGATTATCCCTGTTCCGCTAATTGTGGCAGAAAATTCCGGAGGGCATCCCACCCCAGCGTAGCGCATGGTAAGCGCTCCGGAAACTGTCGGGCAGCCGCAAAGGCGCTCAATTCTTCATCTATCGTTTCAATGTTGCCCGAAACGACATCTTGAAATACTGCTAAAAGCACCCGAACTTCTTCCAAGGCCAAACCCTGGATTTTTTTGACGAGCACGGATGTGGAGGCTTTGGAAATGGCGCAGCCATAGCCGTGAAAATGTGCAGCTTTGACCGAGTCATTTTCGATTTGTAAAAACAAGCGGAACTGATCGCCGCATATAGGATTGTACGCTTCAATTATATGATCAGCATTGGCAATTTTGGCGAAGTGAAACGGCTCCTGCTCGTGTTGCTTGATGATAGTATGATATAATTCGGATAGATTTCTGGTGGGCATGGCAAATTCATTATAGGTTATCAATGTGGCAAATTTTGGAAAGCCGCTATATTCGCGTTTATCTAAAAAAACGCTTGGCTGCTCGAATCGTTGCTACAAGTTGATCAATTTCCTGAGGCGTGTTATAAATCGTAAACGAAGCCCGCAGTGTGCCCGGGATGCCCAAAAAATCCATCACCGGTTGATTACAATGATGCCCTGCCCGCACAGCAATGCCCGCCTCGCCCAGGAAAGTCGCAGCGTCGTGCGGGTGAATTTCTGCCAATATAAAGGAAAGAATCGCTGTTTTTTGCTGTGCTGTGCCAACAATCGTCAAACCTTCGATCGCCGAAAGCTGCTCAGTCGCGTACTCCCATAATTTGCTCAAATGCGCGCTGATATTGGTTTTTCCGATTTGATTAATGTAATGAATTGCTGCGCCCAGCCCGATGGCGCCCTCCACATTGGGGGTGCCTGCTTCAAATTTTGCCGGCACATGAGCGAACAAAGTTTTTTCAAACGTCACCGAGCGGATCATCTCGCCACCAAACTGGTAGGGCTGCATTTGCTCCAAATGTTCTGCTTTGGCATACAAAACCCCGATGCCTGTTGGTGCAAACATTTTATGCCCTGAAAACACAAAAAAATCACAGCCTAAGGCTACTACGTCAATTGGATAATGCGCTACACTTTGCGCGCCATCTACCAGCACCGGTACGCCATGAGCATGTGCCAGTGCAATGATTTCCCGGATCGGATTGATAGTGCCCAACGAGTTGGAAATATGCGTGATTGCCAGCATTTTGGTACGATGGCTCAACAATTCAGGCAATCTCTCCAGTACTAACTCACTGCGTTCATTCATCGGAATCACCTGCAATTTGGCATTTTTTTTCAAGCAAAGCTGCTGCCAGGGAATCAAATTAGCGTGATGCTCCATCGCCGAGATGAGGATTTCGTCGCCTGGATGCAGGCGTGATTCGGCGAAAGCCGTCGCCACCAGATTGATGCCTTCGGTGGTGCCCTTGGTGAAAATGATTTCCTGACTGTCCTGCGCGCCAATGAACGCTCGCACCTGCTCGCGCACGCCTTCGTACGCGCGCGTCGCCTCTGCCGCTAAAGGGTACATGCTGCGCCGCACCGTTGCATTTTGCTGCATATAAAAATCATACACCGCCTGAATGACCACTTGAGGCTTTTGCGCAGTGGCAGCATTGTCCAGATAAATCAGCGGCTTGCCGTGATGCAGATGGGAAAAGATGGGAAAATCCTGGCGAATAGAATTGGGATTGAGCATAATACAAAGTTACAGGATTTTACAGAATAGGAGTTTACATTGGGTTGAGAAACTTACTTCCTCACACCACCCCTAAATGCAAAATCCGTCCGCCAGTTTGGTTGATCGGGCTGACGCTCTTGCCAATGACCACGCCGTCTTCCGGGGCGAAATATTCCTTCATCAGATCGCCAAAAATGTTGCGCAGGTTGGCGATATGTTCGCCTTTTTTGACAAAATCACTCACGTTTGGAATGACGCTCAGCACGCCGCCGGTGTCGGTGTACATCCAGTAAGATTTTTTGCACAAAATGGGAGATTCAGTAGGGCGTTCGATGCCGTTGGGCACAAAGCCGAGGTACGTCAGCAGATTGTGAATGCCGACTAAGCCGGAACGGATAAGACTTTTTTGGAAAGTATTGGGATTGCCAACTTCCAGGGTGACCGCTTTGATGCCGAGGGATGCTGCTGCGCCGCGCAGTGTGCCATCCGAGGGGGGATTATGCACAATAATCTGGGCATTTTGCAGCATTGCCATTTCACGGGTGATGGGATCATTCAGATCGGCGCGAATGTAGTAAGAGTTGACCCGTCCGAAACTGGCAGTGTGCAGATCTACCAGATAATCAAAGTGTTTTATTACCCGATTGATGAGGCGATACGCGTACACTTCGCTGACATTGCCATCGGGGCGACCCGGCATGATATGATTGAGATCGGCGCCATCAATAAAACTGCGTTGATTGTGCAGGAGCGCGGGGATATTTACCACCGGAATGCCAACGATAGTTCCCTGAAGATTATCTATGTCCAATTCGCGGAATAGCCTCTGAATCAACGAGATACCGTTAAGTTCATTGCCGTGTATGGCTGCGGTTAGGCCGAGCACGTTACCTGGGCTGTGCCCGCGGGCAACCATGACGGGCAGATTGATAGGCATGCCCATGCCATTCGTCACGATGTGCAGCCAATATTTGGTGGTTTGTCCTGGCGGAGCTTCGTCTAAATCAAGTTCGGCGATAATTTGTATATCTTCCTTAAGCAACAGCTGTGAGTCGTTCATAAATCACATTTTTCACATAATCCCAAAGTAAGTCAGCTACTTGTGTCACAACGGGTGTATTGTTCAGTTGAGCGATTTGCGGCAAGCCGCCTACACTCGTCGTATTTATTTCCGATAGTACACGTTTTCCATCGTCGTTTGCCAGTGTATCAAAGCCATACAAAATGATGCCTTTGGCAAACAGTACTTCGTCAAGTTTTTGGGCAATCAGGTTTTCTTCCTCGGCGATGTCGGCTCGTTCGGGGCGACCGCCCTGGGCGGCATTGCAGATCCAGGAGCCCGTCGGGGGCATCCTTAGAGATGCGCCGAGTAAAGAGTGGTTACATACCACCAGGCGTTTGTCGCCCTGCGTAACATTGGGCAGGAATTTCATTCCCAGGTATTCAAAAGGCGATTTGGATAGGACTTCAGCAAATTTAATAAAACTTATCTTGGAATTTCCTTCCCAGACGTCATTATCTGCAATTTTTATGATGCCTTGCCCGCCATAGCCGCGCAAAGGTTTTAAAACAATGGGAAAGCGGCTTTTAAAATCCTCAATATCCTCGATATTTTGGCAGAGGCGTATGGGAGGGCACAGTTCGGGAAAATTGAGCAAAAACTGCTTTGAACCGGTCTGGTGAATACCAGCTGGTTGGTTGATGATCTGTCGCTCGGGGTAAATGTCGGTGAGAAATTGCCAGAAATTATCTTCGATCGGGTGGGGTAGCCGCAACAGGATGACATCGTAATCGCCGGGCGTGACGCGGCGAAGCTTGGTTTTAAAGCAATGCCCGTCAGCGGCGTAGTGGAAATCGTCGTTGACTGTACTGGCAAAGAGTGCTTTGGTCAGATTAGTGCGAAAGAAAGCATCGTTTCGGGGGTTGCTCCGACTGGCAATGTCGAGCCGTGCACAAAACGGATGTATCTGCAAGGCTTTCGCCAATGCGTATATTGAATTTTCGGCGCTATGGGCATGGTGATCTGTCAGCACCAGCATGGTGAATGGTTTCATACGATCCTACACTATATTCTCGCCGCTGGTCGCTGGCTTCCGGGATTCATTCCGACAACAGTATCATTTCCTAACCGGAATCAGTTTCCTGCAATTAAACCAATATTTCCTGCAACAGCGACTGGTCGTCGTTCAGCGATTTGAAAAGTCGCATGCGAAATTTACCCTGTGAATTGACTAAGTTTTTTGCCATTTTGTCAATGGCGACCATTGAAAGCACCGTTTGGATGTAAGCTTCAATCAAGTCATCCACGCCGATGCCCAACTTGTTGAAATCGCGGCGATCCATCAGGATAAGGCGATTGGTGTCGCTATCCCAGGTGCCATCGTCTAATTTGATGGACAAATTGGTGCCCAGAATATCCCAGGATTCGCAGCCTTCCTCAAGCGTATCTTCCAGTGGTTTGCGCGCGCGGCGGGCGTACACACACAAAGGGCGGATGCCCTGCTCCGTCCAACTGACCATCATGCGCAGGTCGGCTACAAAGGTCTTGCCTTTAGAATTGGGAATGGTACCTACGTGATACAATTTGCCCGAGGGGCTGGTCGAACTCCAGTGGTAATTGCCGATCAGGCTTTGCACAATAAAGCGATCATAGGGGAAATCCTTTGCCATAAACTCTTCGAGTTCCTGCTCTGTCACGATAGTGAAAACGCCCTGCCCGGCGTTGCTGTAAGGAATTTTGACCACCGCCTGTCCGCCCATTTTTTTTACCCAGAGGGGAATCTCGCCTTTGCTTACGTCCCAAATGGTTTCAGGCGTATTGATTTTCAAACCGTCCGGCTCAATTTCGCTGTTAAAAAAGTCGTAAGCCTTGGCGGCAACCATTTTGTTGCGTCCACCCGATAAACAGGCAATGATGGGGTTTAATATTTTGGTTTTGGTATGCAGGGGGATTCGACTCCATGGGCGCTGCGTTACATAGCGGAATGCCGCCCGAATGGGGTGCCACGCGCCTTGCTCGTCGCGGATTTCCATCATCCCGTCTGTGAAACGCACCGGCGGATTCGGATCATTTTGGTAAAAAGGCGCATACATCACGTCTTCCTGGAAAATGTCGGCGATCATTGCCGCGTAGCCAGAGGCTTCCATCGGGTTTTTGTCATAAATGACCCCCAGTTTTCCCTGGATGTTGCTGCGTTTGCGAATATGCGGCGCAAAAGTTTCTTCGATTAAGGTTTTGTAACTGCCCTGTTCTTTGTGATCTTCCATCAGGGGCATGGACTTTTGCCCCGAAGGGCAGGAATTGTTTTCGATTACCACCATTTGCCGCTTGCCACCTGCGGACGTCACATTGATCAGGTCGGCGCCGCCCCACAGGAAGTATTTGCACTCATAGTTGAGCAATTCATGCAGCGCATTCGCATTCACTTTGGGATGGAGGTGACAATAACGACTAATGACCCGTTCCTGTTCAAGGTTGAGGAAAAAATTGACCATTGGGTGGATGGTGGCATTGAGCGCTTTGGGGTACCAGTGCTTATAAGCCTCGAATTCGCCCGGACGCACGGTTTGGGCGTTTTTGATGTTTGTTTGGATGATAGTATCTGGCATTGGATGTATGAGTTTTATGCGGATTTAGAAAAGCTTTTTAATAGAACAATTGAGAGGCGGTAGTTAGTTTCCAGTTTCCGAAAAGTACATTCCCGGAAGCAAAAAAGGCAGCTATCCTGTATAAAGGATGCCGCCTTTAGCATAATCCCAAAAACCAAAATTTTTATATCGTTTCTAACGAATAGTTGTTATTCCCTACAGGCACTTGCAAAGGTAATAACTTCTTTTTATTTTTCAAAAAAACATTATATCAATACTTCATCGTTATTTTTTAGCCAACCGGTGATGGTCAGTCGCTCGCGGGTAGCGGGCAGTACTTCATGCTCCAGCAGATCGCTGCGAAAACACACCAGTCTGCCGCCAAAAGGAAGCAGATCAATTGTCTTTTCTGTTCCGTCCTCCTCCGGTATATAAAGCCTTAGCTGACCGCCTTCCTGCGCCTGCCAGTTTTCGTTGAGATAGCACACTACCGAAATTTTTCGGGCAGATGTATTTTGAAAAACATCCAGATGGCGTTTGTAAAAAGCCCCCGGCGGATACATGGCAAAATGCAATTCGCGGCTGTGAATACCCAGAAAACAAGTCTGATTGAGATACGCCGACAAATCGTCCAGGAAATCGAAAAAAAAGTGAGTACCCGGCGAAGTGTTCTCCCGATCAATCCACAGAATATGGTCGCCCCGAATGGCGTTGTTTCGTTGATAGTGGTTTTTATTGCCGATGCCGGCAGCTTTGAAATCACCGTGTGCATAGTGCTCGTACAGTTCTTGGCGCAGGCGTTTGACTTCGGCAGCTGAGAAAGCATCCTCTACAACTGCATAGCCGGTGTAGGCAAGGTTGTCGGCAATAGATTCGTACAAAGATTCAAGAAAAATTTTTCTGACGCTCATCGTGGTATATCCAAAATTTTAAAAAGCAAACAAAAGTAAGTGGAAATCTGGTTCCTGTAAACACAGCGGCTTCAAAAAATTAAACAATATGGCAAAACGCATTGTACCAAGTATTATCGAGTTTCCGACGCGAAGCGATTGACAATCATTCCCGCTGCGTTGTAACTTTGCTAAAAAATTTCTTTTCAAAAATTCAGAATCGTAAAAATGGAAGTAGCGACCACGATCAAACTGCGCAATCTGACAATTGAAGATTATCCCGATCTGAAAGCTTCGATGATGGAGGCTTATGCCGGCATTGGCGGCGAATACTGGAACAAAAAAGCGATTTCCAAACTGCTCAAAATATTCCCGGAGGGGCAATTGTGCATCGAAGTGGATGGCAAAGTGGTTGCCAGCGCGCTTTCCATTATTGTCAATTATCGCAAATTTGGCGACGACCACACCTACAAGCAAATCACCGGCAGCGACACCTTCAATACGCACGATCCCGACGGCGATGTGTTGTACGGCATTGACGTATTTGTGCACCCCAATTATCGCGGAATGCGCCTGGGGCGGCGTCTGTACGATGCACGCAAGGAATTGTGCGAAAATCTGAATCTGCGCTCAATCATGGCTGGCGGACGGATTCCAAACTACATCAACTACGCCGATACGCTTACGCCCCGCGAATACATTGATAAAGTAAAAATGAAGGAAATTTACGATCCGGTGCTGACGTTTCAAATGTCGAATGATTTTCACGTCAAAAAAGTACTGAAAGGCTATCTGCCCGGAGATACCGAATCGAAAGAATATGCAACTCTGCTCGAATGGAACAACATTTATTACCAGGAAAAAGAACAACTGATCAATGCGCCCAGAGAAGTGGTACGCCTGGGGCTGGTGCAATGGCAGATGCGCTGGTTCAAAAACTTCGACGCGCTGGTGGAGCAGGTGGAATATTTTGTGGATACCGTCAGTAATTATAAGTCAGATTTTATACTCTTTCCGGAGTTTTTTAATGCCCCGCTCATGGCAGACTATAATCACCTGGGCGAACCGTTGGCAATCCGTGAACTGGCAAAATACACCGACCCTTTACGCCGGAAATTTATCGAATTTGCTATGGCGTACAATGTGAACATTATTACCGGGAGCATGCCTGTCGTGGAAGCCAATCGTTTGCTGAATGTGTCTTACCTGTGCCGTCGGGACGGCACCTGGGAGAGTTTTTACAAAATTCATCCGACACCCTCTGAAGTTAACGCCTGGGGAATGGTGGGAGGCGATAAACTGCAGGTGTTTGATACGGACTGCGGTAAAATTGGCATTCTGATCTGTTACGATGTGGAATTTCCGGAACTGGCGCGGATCTACGCCGACCAGGGTATGCAAATCCTTTTTGTACCTTTTCTCACCGATACCCAAAACGGCTACAACCGTGTACGCCGATGCGCGCAGGCCCGCGCCGTGGAAAATGAATGTTATGTAGCCATTGCCGGCTGCGTTGGTAACCTGCCTCGAGTGAATAATATGGATATCCAGTTTGCTCAGTCCGCTATTTTTACGCCATCCGATTTTCAGTTCCCAACGGATGCAGTGGCAGCGGAGGCTACCCCCAATACGGAAATGACGATCATCGCCGATGTTAACATCTCATTGCTTAAAGAATTGCATGAGTTTGGCAGTGTGCAAAATCTGAAAGACCGCCGCAAGGATTTGTACGAGATTCTTTTTAGATCGCAAAAAAATCGCGATCATACAATATAACATTGGCGTATCCAAATATTTCAGACACTTGATGACCGGAAAAGCAGCGCGAATATTGCTTTCTCAATTTTTTAATAAGCGTTTTTATATATGATTTCCGGAGAAAAAATTTTGTTATTGGTCCAAATTTTTATAATTTAATTTAAAAATTACCGTTACCAAAAAGCAAAAAACACGGAGCGATTTTTGTTGCGATAGGAAATATGATGCCACTAATAAAACAATTGTGGCATAATGAATGTTTTTATCTGAAAATCAGAGGTTTCGAAACACTTTTATCAATATTTAACCCATGAACAATTATGTCAGTAGTTCGCAAAAGTAAAAAACAGTACATAGAGCACTACGAAGAACATGTAGGTGAGGAAATGGCTCCCTACGTCGCATTGCTTGAAAAAGAAAACCAGGAGAAAACAAATGCCCAGCAACAACAAACCGCTGACGGTGGTTTCGTTGACCCGGTAAAAAGCAGCAACGTCAGAAAAAAGGTGCGCTTTTGGAGGAGGCTGGCGGCTTTATTCAGCTAATGATATGAGCTACTCTATATCAAAATTCTTGAAAAGGCAATGTGCTTCAGCAGGTCACCTTTTCAGTGTTGATGTGTTTTCTTTTTGTAAAACTCCTTTTTTGTTACATTTCTGTTAATAATCGCCTTTTTTCAAACCTGGATCAAGCCAGGAGCGTTTAGCCAAATATCAAAAAAAATTGGAAATAATGTGACTTTTTTAAAATGGTGCGTTAAAACACCGTAACACATCGGAAGCCCCTACGTCGGGATTTCCAATAGCAACACAAACAACATTCATTGTCTTTGCCCGAAAGTTTTTAAATAATTCAATTTGTACACCAAAGCTTAATTGAAGCATCTATGTTGACCATTGCATTGATTCTTACACTGCGCGCGTTGCTGCGGCAGGAAAACTCCAAAAAAGCACTGAAAGAAAAAATTACAGGATTGCTGGCTGGAAAGATCCGAGTGGGATTGCCATTCTAAATGCAACGCAGCCCAACTTTCGCATTGGGTTTCTCAGGAAAGTAAATTATTTTTTCAAAGTTGTGAAACTCAAAATAGCGGTTGTGCGTTATAGGGTGTTATTCGAGTATTGTTTTCAATACCGAAAAAATGAAATTGTAACTTTGTGCAGTTTTTCCAAATTTTCTCGGACTTTTAATTTAAACTTGCACAAAAATTCGTTTAACCAGCTAAAAATGCGAAGAAAATGTCAAGCACAGTTGTAAGGTATTCTGATGCGGAATTGGAGGAGTTCAGGCAACTAATCGTGGATAAGCTTGCCAAAGCCAAAGAGCAACTGACCAGTTTGCAGGAACAGATCCTGGATATCACGGAGAATACAAGCGACGAGCATGGCGGCGACTGGGTGGATGATAGCAGCATCAATAATGAAGTAGAAATGCTCAACAATATGGCTATCCGCCAACGGATGTACATCAAAGACCTCGAAAACGCCCTGGTTCGTATCAAAAACAAGTCATACGGAATTTGCTCTATCACCGGGCAGTTGATTGATAAAAAGCGACTGATGGCAGTGCCGACCACCACCAAAAGCCTGGAAGCCAAAGCCGTGGAAAGCAGCAAATCAACCGAAGCAGAAGTTGTAAAGCCTAAACCTCCGGTAAAAGCAGTGCCCCCGGCGCCCACAGAACGCAAGGTGATCACCAAGGTGATTCGCAAACCTACCGGCACTTCCAGTAAGCCCGTCGTCAAAGATGATGATGAAGATGACGATCTGGATTTTGACAAGGACATCTTCTACGATGACGAAGATGATGATTCCATGACCCGCTCGATGGGCGATCTTGATGATTTCGCCGACGACGACAGAAGCAGCGGCGGGGATGATGAAATAGATTTCTAAGTCTGCAAGGTCACTCAAAATAGCACTGCGAATACGCCAATAACGGTACGTGCCGGCATTGGCGTTGTTGTTTTTATTCTTCGGATATTTGCATTATTTTGCCCATCCACTTTTCCCCTTGCGCGTTCAGACGCATTTAAAAAAACTGGCAATATGATGCAAGAAAAAACACTTAAGGATACTACCGCTAAGCCGATTAAAATATTGAATCCGGCAGAATATCAATACCTGGAGGGACCGGAAAGCCGCAGTTCTGCGCTTTGGTTTGCTATTAAAGTGTTATTTCAGTTTCTGAAAGGATTTCGCACGCTCCACTTTGTGGGACCTTGTGTGACTGTATTTGGATCGGCGCGTTTCAAAGAAGGGCATCCCTATTATAAGGAAGCCTGCGAAGTAGGTAAAGCTATTGCTGGCATGGGGTTCACCACGATGACCGGCGGCGGTCCTGGCATCATGGAAGCCGCCAATCGGGGCGCTTTTGAAAATGGAGGGCGCTCTGTGGGCGTGAACATTGAGCTGCCGCACGAACAATTCCCCAATCCTTATATGCACACACACGTTACGCTCAAGTACTTCTTCGTGCGCAAGGTGCTGTTGCTCAAATATTCCTACGCCTTTGTGGTAATGCCTGGCGGCTGGGGCACGATGGACGAATTGTTTGAAACGCTTACACTGGTGCAAACCGGCATTATTCATGACTTTCCGGTAGTGCTGATTGGCAAGGATTACTACAGCCAATTGATAGATTATCTGCATTTTATGGAGGAACAAGGCACCATTTCGCCGGAGGATTTAAAACTGGTGCTTTTAACCGACGATATTCAGGAAGCGATGGCGCACATCCGCACGTATATTCTCGGTAATTACCGAATCAAGAGCCGGCGCCAGCCACTTTGGTGGCTGCTGGAAAGACCTTAGCGTTTGGCTTCGCCCCAACTTGCCAAAAGTTTTCAACAGAATGTTGAAAAATGCCCTTTCCTGGATTTTGAAAATTCTGTACCTTGAGACTTTATCCAACATTCTAAGAGAAAATATCGAAGCACTATGGAAGCCATAGAAAAAATACCCGCGACCTCCCCTGTCGCTTACGACGAAGCCGTAAAAGCTGCGACCGAATATTTTAACGGAGATGAGTTGGCTGCCACTGTTTGGGTCAACAAATATGCCCTGAAGGATTCTTTGGGCAATATTTACGAGCGTACCCCCGACGAAATGCATCGCCGTATCGCCGGAGAAATCTTTCGTATCGAAAGCAAATACAAAAACCCGGTATCCGAAGAAACATTGTATCAACTGCTCAGAGAATTCAAATACATTGTACCACAGGGCAGTCCTATGGCGGGTATTGGCAATAAATATCAGATTTCTTCGCTGTCCAACTGCTTTGTTATTGGCAACTATGCCGACTCTTACGGCGGCATCATGCGTACCGACGAGGAGCAGGTACAGCTCATGAAGCGGCGAGGTGGCGTGGGGCACGATCTTTCGCACATCCGCCCCAAGGGCAGCCCAGTAATGAACAGCGCCCTTACGGCTACCGGCATCCTCCCTTTTATGGAGCGTTTTTCCAACAGCACGCGCGAAGTGGCACAAGACGGTCGACGCGGCGCGCTGATGCTGACCATCTCTATTAAGCACCCTGACGTAGAAGATTTTGTCAACTCAAAAATGGAAGCGGGTAAAGTGACCGGCGCCAATGTCTCTGTGCGGATTGACGACGCGTTTATGAACGCCGTTCGCGAAAACAAAAAATACAAACTTCAGTATCCGGTTGATACAGAACATCCGAAATTAGTCAAAGAAATTGACGCTGCTGAATTGTGGAATAAAATCATTTACAACGCCTGGAAATCGGCAGAGCCGGGTGTTTTGTTCTGGGATACGATTCTCCGCGAATCTGTACCCGATTGCTACGCCGATCTTGGCTATCGAACCATTTCCACTAATCCTTGCGGAGAAATTCCCCTTTGCCCCTATGATAGCTGCCGACTGCTGGCGATCAACCTTTTCAATTATGTGGAAAAACCGTTTACCAAAGAGGCATATTTCAATTTTGAAAAATTTGAAGAGCATGCGCAACTAGCGCTCCGGATCATGGACAATATCGTTGACCTCGAAGCGGAAAAAGTAGATGCCATTCTGGCAAAAATTGACAGCGACCCGGAGCCAGACATTATTCGTCGCAACGAACGGGAATTGTGGCTGAAGATTCGCAAAACCTGCCTGCAGGGGCGACGTACGGGCGTAGGCATCACTGGCGAAGGCGATATGCTGGCAGCGCTTGGCTTGCGTTATGGTAGCGAAAAAGCGACTGATTTTGCAGTAAAAGTGCACAGAACGCTGGCGCTGAATGTGTATCGTTCGTCGGTTACACTTGCTAAAGAGCGGGGTGCATTTGAAATTTACGATGCTTCCCGCGAAATGAACAACCCGTTCATTCAGCGCATCCGAGAAGCAGACGCTGCTTTGTACGAAGATATGGTTAAATACGGTCGCCGAAACATTGCCATGCTCACCATCGCACCTACTGGCACTACCAGCTTGATGACACAAACGACTTCGGGCATCGAGCCGGTATTTCTTATCTCCTACAAACGCCGCCGCAAAGTGAATCCCAACGACAAGGAAGCTAAGGTCTCCTTTGTGGATGAAGTGGGCGACCACTGGGAAGAGTATCATGTGTTTCATCACAAATTCCTCGACTGGCTTGGCGCCAATGGTTTTAATGTGGAAGAAATCAAACATGCCGAACCCAAAGAACTGGAAAAAATCATTCGGCAGTCGCCTTATTACAAAGCTACCGCCAATGACGTAGATTGGGTGCAAAAGGTAAAAATGCAAGGTGCGATTCAGAAATGGGTAGATCATTCCATCAGCGTGACCGTGAACATCCCCGAAGAAACAACGGTGGATATGGTCAAAAAAATCTACCAAACCGCCTGGGAAGTTGGCTGCAAAGGGTGTACCATTTACCGGGAAGGCTCTCGCTCCGGGGTATTGGTGGCGGATTCCCCAAAAAAGGCAAATGGTCGCTTTATCGAAACAATGCCGCCTAAGCGCCCCGAACGCCTTGAGGCAGAGATCGTGCGGTTTATGAACAACGACGAACGCTGGCTGGCGGTGATTGGCCTGTACGAAGGTCGCCCGTACGAAATTTTTACCGGACGTGCCGAAGATACTTTCCGACTACCCGACTACGTAAAAACGGGTTGGGTTATCAAATCTACCGATGAAGAAGGGCAAAACCGCTACGATTTTCAGTTTATGGATCGCGAAGGGTACCGCGTGACAATCGAGGGGCTTTCGCGCTCATTTGATAAAGAATACTGGAATTATGCCAAGCTCATTTCGGGCGTTTTGCGGCATGGCATGCCGTTGCTACAGGTCGTGCATTTGGTGCAGGGGCTTAATGTGGAAGAAGATTACATCAGTACTTGGAAGAACGGCGTTGTTCGGGCATTGAAAAAATTTATTCCCGATGGCACCAAGGAAACCAAGGAGGCTTGCCCTTCCTGTGGCGATCCAGATGGCTTGATTTACAAGGAAGGGTGTCTGATCTGCAAAAGTTGCGGCTATTCAGAATGCGGTTAATTGATTTTGGGGTTTATTTTTTTGAATTCTCCTGAAAATTATGAGGGAAAAGCCAAAAGAGAAAAAAAGAAGGAGATTGTAAAAGCAATCTCCTTCCAAAACTATTCCCTAAAATCACCCGAATTGAAAGTTTCTTTTCTTGCTACAAAGAAAGACCGTTGTGCATGGTATTTCAGTGATAATTGTCACGATTCGATTTGATTTTTATCATTTACCTCACTTTTCAGAAGCGCTTAATTTTGTATAAAATAAAAATCAAATCGCCATGAGACCAGAAAAAGATATGATAGAACTCGGAAAAGAAAAATTACAACAGTTGAAAACTATTTTCGACGAGTTGGAAGTACAATTGGCGTTGGGCAAAGCTGAGGCAAGGGATATTTTCGATAAAGAAAAGAAAAATTTGACTCAGTTTATAAACGAACAAAAGATACGGTTCAAAAAAGAACAAAAAGTAGCTGATGAAAAGTGGGATGAACTAATGAACAAGTTCGAAGTGCTGGAAGCCAATGTGAGTAAGGAAACGGCTGTCAGCAAAGAAGAATACGACGAACAAAAAGAAAAAACGCTTCGCGCCATCTATGAATTGGAACACACCATTAAGGAAGCTTATGGTGACTTAGGCGCTACTTTCCGCGAGCAGTTGGATGCATTTAAAGCAAGATTGGATGCTTATCGTATCCAGTTGGCATTGAGTGAGTTTGACAACGCCACGGAAGCAGAAAACCGCCGTCATGAATTAAGAGAAAAGGTAAGCGAAATCAGAGAGAAAATGAAAAAAGAAGAAGATGAAGCCAATAAAATTGACGATTTTGTAAGTGAAATGTCGGCTTCATTCGACCACTTAAAGAAAGCGTTCTCTGATTTGTTTGCCAATTAGTTAAAATACTGTTGCTGTATCACTTAGATATGGTCTCAGAGAGGGAACGGTAGGAAAGGCGGCTTTTATGTAGTCGCCTTTCTGTGTTTGTAAATACCCATTTGATTGTGAAGGAACCAGCCAAATATCAAACGAATAAATCTTTGATTGGACGTTATGAAAAAGTAATCGGCGTACTGATCAAATATGGTTTTGAAGATATTATCTCTCATCCTCCTTTCAATCGTTTTTTGCCAAAATCAAAAAAGTGGATTCCTGTGCGCGACGGGCGCCCCGTTTCCGAATTTACCCGTTACGAGCGGATGCGCATGGTGTGCGAGGAGTTGGGCACTACTTTTATCAAATTTGCCCAAATTGCTGCCAATCGCCCCGATTTATTGCCGGAGGAATTGATCACTGAGTTGCAGTCGTTTCACGATCATGCGCCTAACGTTCCTCCGCAGGATATCAGGCAAGTTTTCCTGCGGGAATTTGCTAAAACTCCGGAAGAATTGTTTGACTTTTTTGATTATCAGCCTATTGCAGCTGCTTCTATGGCCCAGGTACACCGCGCGCGCCTGGTTGGCGGCAAGGAAGTGGTACTGAAAGTGCAACGACCAGGTATTCGGGCGACGATTGAGCAGGACATTCTCATTTTGAAGCAATTGGCGAATCTGATCGAAACCTACTTTCCGCAATACACCGCATTTCAGCCCAAAGAACTGGTGGCGATGTTTGAAACCAGCATTCGCAAAGAACTGCGGTTTACGGTGGAAGCCTCCAATATGGCGCGGTTTCAACAAAATTTTAAACTAAATTCTGACATCTACGTGCCCGACTGGTATCCTGAATTTACAACCGATCGCGTGCTGTGCATGGAATATATTGACGGCATTAAAATCACTGATTTGCAAGCCCTGAAGGCAATTGGGATGACCGGACCGGAACTCGCTATCAAAGGGATTAATCTTTATCACGAGCAGGTATTCGAATATGGCTTTTTTCACGCCGATCCGCATCCCGGCAACATTTTTGTCATGCCCGACAAACGCATTTGCTTTATTGACTATGGCATGATGGGGATAATTTTAGATAGCGACAAAGAAATGATGGCAACGCTGCTGCTGGCAATTGCCGAAGAGGACGTGGAAGGCTTGAAAAAAGCTTTGTTGCAGTTTACAAAAGACGAAAAATTTGAAGATGATAAAGACCTGGAATACGACATTGTAGAGTTTTTGGGGTCGTACTCCGAAATGTCCATTGATCAGATCGAAGGCGCCGAGGTAATGGAGGGGCTCAACCGCATGTTTTTCAAATACAAAATTCGCATCCCGTCCAATCTTCTGCTTTTACTCAAAGCACTCATTATTATTGAAGGCGTTGGTTTAATGCTTGACCCTAAGTACAACATTATCAAAAATATCGAGCCCTTTGTCAGGAAACTGTTAGCACAAAAATACCATCCTAAGAAGCTGAGCAAAAGTGTTGTGAAAGCCCTGGGCGACATTACCCGCATGGCTGTTTCTCTGCCCGAAGATGTGGAAACCGTTATTCACAAGCTTCGGGAAGGCAAATTGCAGATCGAATTTGAACATAAAGGGCTGGAACCACTGTATCACAAAATGGAAACCATTTCCAACCGCATTGCTTTTACGTTGTTACTGGTCGCACTGATAGTCAGCTCTTCACTTATTGTTATTGCCGACCTTCCTCCGCACGTCAATAATATTCCTGCCTTAGGCTTTGCGGGGTTCATTATCGCCGGAATACTAGTGTTGCGACTCATGGTTTCGATCATCCGGCACGGCAAGTTTTAAAAATAAAATTTTTTGCAACCAAAGTACGAAATCTTTCGTCGAAGATGCTGTTCATCAATTTTATTCCATTTGAAAACAAAAGCAAATGTTCAGAAAACAGATTTTTTCGACATTCGCAGCGATCATGCTATGGATAGCATCATTGACTGCCCAATCATCCGCAAGAACTTCCTTTATCACCGACAGCCTCGATCGGTACATCCAGCAGGCGATGACTTCCTGGGAAGTGCCGGGTGTAGCAGTGGCCATTGTAAAAGACGGCAACATAGTGCTGGCAAAGGGCTACGGCGCAAGAGAAATTGGAAAAACAGACGCCGTGGATGAGCACACGTTGTTCATGATTGGTTCCAACACCAAAGCCTTTACTGGCACGGCGCTGGCAATGCTGGAAGCCGAAGGCAAATGCACTTTAAATGACAAGGTACAGCAGTGGCTGCCGAATTTCACCATGAAGGATCCACTGGTGACCAAGGAAACCAATCTGACCGACATACTGACGCACCGGC
This sequence comes from uncultured Saprospiraceae bacterium, assembly GCA_964596135.1. Classification (GTDB taxonomy): domain Bacteria; phylum Bacteroidota; class Bacteroidia; order Chitinophagales; family Saprospiraceae; genus JADJNW01. Next base: position 17,968 of record CAZQTF010000047.1, read on the forward strand.
TTGGTTTTGAGACATTTCAGGGCGACTTCATGTATTTTGGTTCTGATCTGACTAAAGCACAGGTGATCGAAAAAATGGGCAAACTCACGCCGAAATATGGCTTTCGCGCTCAATTCGGCTACTGCAATGCCGCTTATCTCGTGGCGGGCGAGTGCGTGCAGGCGATCAGTGGCAAGTCATGGGAAGATTTCCTGCAGGAGCGTATCTTTACTCCTCTGCAAATGAATGAAACGTCTGCTTCCGCAAATAACATGGTGCAATCAAAAAATGCAGCCAAGGCTCACACCCGGCTCCATGGTAAAATCAGCGCCATTCCTTATGATTTGGTTGAAAATCTTGCACCAGCTGGCAGCATCAGTTCCTCGGCAGCCGATCTGAGCCACTGGATGCTGGCGCAATTGAACAACGGGCAATACAATGGCGCAGAGGTGATTCCGGCAAATGCTATCCAGCGAACTCATCAGCCGCAAATAGTGGCTGGTTCCGCACGGCACCCATTCAACCGAACGCATTTCAAGCTCTACGGATTGGGCTGGTTTCTCGATGATTACGAAGGTCGGGCAATGGTCTCGCATACCGGCGGTATTGATGGATTTGTTACTTCTGTGACGCTGCTGCCGGAAGAAAATCTTGGCGTTGTCGTGCTCACCAACAGCGATGAAAATGCCATTTTTGAAACGATCAAATACGAAATCATTGATGCTTATCTTGGTTTGCCCTACCGCGATTATAGCCAGATGATGTACGAACGCGGCTACAAACCTCGGCGCGACTTCCTGGATACCCAGGAAAAAAACCTGCGCGATTCCGCAGCGATGAATCTCCAGACCGAAATGCCCCTCCAGGCTTACACCGGGCGTTATGAAAACGACGTGTATGGTTATTTAGACATTAAACACGATGGTAATAAACTAATCATGACTTTTCAGCATCACTCCGATCTGAAGGCTACGCTTCAATCTTTAGGTGCAAATAACTTTTTGTGCACGTATAGTAAGCCAATACTTGGTATGAGAGTGCTGCCATTCCATACCGATGGTAAAAGAGTAACCGGCATGACCCTCAGCGTGGCAGATTTTGTAGAATTTACAACATATGAATTTGTGAAGAAATAAAGTTTGGGTGTCAATAAAAACGCGAGGCGCAGCAGTTTCTTACTTCTGTGCCTCCGCTTAGCTTATTGCAGCTTTTGTGATATAATAGTCGTTAATTGCATTTTATGCACCAGTGGACAAAATAGATAACCGGTATTATTTTTATTGCGCTTGTCGCTAAATGGAATCGGATCGCCATTTAAAAAACTGTGATTGAAACCCAATTCTTCCAGAAATGCTTTCTCTGCAAGCATATCCCAGGGAGAAATGTAGGGCTGAAGGATAGCCGCCACATCTAATTCACCCAATGCTAATTGCAGCGTACGCAATCCGGTCACATATAAAATTCGGTCTTTACCGATGCCCATTTCCTGAAAAAGCTTTTGATAATTATCTCCGTTGAATCGCATCGGATGTGCGTAACGCAATTCGTGCCAGCCCTTGTTTTTCGGTGTTTCCAGCCGGGTTCGCTCGCCGTTTTTCTCCAGAAAAGCGCCCTGCCCTTTCAAGGAATAAAGCATCATGTCTTCCAATGGGTAGTAAATAACGCCAATCGTCAACCCTTCATTTGCATCATAATAAGCCGCAAGGTGTGAAAAACCATTTACACCATCAGCAAAGTAACTGGTGCCATCTAATTCATCAATGACGAAATAACTCTGGCTTGCTTCAATGCCGGGCTTGGGATTGGTTTCTTCGCTGTACAGCAAAATATCGGGAAACACCGCCGCCGAACGCTGCTGAATCATGGTAGAAATTGTTAAATCGGCATCGGTAACCTTGGAGCCGTCGGGCTTGATGTAAACTTTGCAGGCGGGATTTCGGAAGTAATGCCGCATAATATCACCGGCTTCCAGGGCTTGCTCGCGCAGGTGGGAGAGGATCTTTTCAAATGGATTCATTGGCGATTGAACAAAATTTCATGGATCGAATGCTGTAAAAATAGGCATATTCGTAAAATAAAATAGTTTTTATGCATGCTTTAGAATGAATTTCTATTCTGGGTTTGACAAATCAATTCAGCGACAAAAAGTTTGTGGAATTTTGCGCCGCCAATCGCGATCATCGGATCGAAAGGGACAAATTCGAAAACATTATTTTTATGCCATCAGTTCATTCCGATTCAGGTTTTCCAGGAGGAGAGATTTTGCCACACTAAAAGCATGGAGTGGAAAGGCGAAAACAGACCTACATCTACCGCGCCAATGGTT
>CAZQTF010000048.1:0-20189 GCA_964596135.1 uncultured Saprospiraceae bacterium
CAATTAATCCCAGTGACATGACCAGGCTTAGGCTCACCAATGTACCCCTGTACTGGAATATATTCACATCGGGATACTTGTTGCGCGCATCCAGAGGAGACGCCCACTCCATATCCTTGTATTTTTCGGTAAGATTACTTTCAGATTTTCGATTAAAGTAAATCCGACCGAGCACGATCAGCCCGACAATCATTACAATCACTACTCCCAAAATCGACAATAAGTCGGCTGCACTAAAAGAGAGATTCGCAGTCATGGTTTCATTTTTTAAAATTAGGGAAACAAGTTTATTTTCCGTTTATATCAGCAAATTGCGGTAAATCAGGTACGTTTACCATGACAGGCATCAATCGAATAAATGACTTTTATCAATTGTGCGATGTATCCGGCATACTATGTTTGGGAAACTTGCGAAGTCTTGTTTATTTTGCTGCACTAACTAAATAATTCTCCAATTATGATCAACATCGGTATCATTGGCGCCGGCGCTATGGGCACAGGAATTGCACAGGTAGCCGCTACTGCAGGGCATCAGGTATATATGTATGATAGCAACTCCTCGGCATTGAAACAGGCATCTGATCATCTGGATGCTACAATGCATAAGTTGGTGCAAAAAGGCAAGATGAAGGAACAGGAAGCGCACGCGATTCTTAATCGCTTTCATTTTGTGGAAAAAAAACTCGACGGACTGAAAGATTGCGGGCTGGTCGTTGAAGCGATTGTTGAGGATTTGCAAGCCAAAAAAGCGCTGTTTCATCAGTTGCAGGAAGTGATCAGCAACGATTGTATCCTGGCGACCAACACTTCTTCGCTGTCGGTAGCGGCGATTGCAGCTGCTTGCGAAAAACCGGAGCGCGTACTGGGCATTCACTTTTTTAATCCCGCTCCGCTGATGAAATTAGTGGAAATCATTCCTGCCATTCAAACCGCCGAGCATACTTTGCGGCAAGCAAAACAGATCATCGAAAGTTGGGGCAAAACGACCGTCATCGCGCAGGATACGCCAGGCTTTATTGTCAATCGCGTGGCGCGCCCTTTCTACGGTGAAGCCCTGCGCATTCTGGAGGAAGGCATCGCTGATGCAGTAACGATTGATTGGGCAATGACCGAATTCGGCGGTTTTCGTATGGGACCCTTTACACTCATGGATTTTATCGGGCACGATGTAAATTATGCCGTTACCGAAACGGTATTTCAGGCGTTTTTCTACGATCCGCGTTATAAACCTTCGTTTACGCAGAAAAAATTGGTCGAGGCTGGTTATCTCGGTCGCAAATCCGGACGCGGTTTTTATCATTATGCTGAAAATGCGATCCAGCCGGAACCCCATAAAAATGAGATCATGGGCGAGCAAATCATGCGGCGTATCGTGGCCATGCTGATCAATGAAGCTGCCGATGCGCTATACCTGCATGTCGCTTCCCGCGATGACATTGACCGGGCGATGACGCTGGGCGTAAATTACCCCAAAGGTTTGCTGCAGTGGGCAGACGACTGGACCATCCCCGCGTGCGTGGAAATGATGGATGCTTTGTATCGAAATTATCACGAAGATCGCTACCGCTGCAGCCCGTTGTTGCGCAGCATGGCACGCGAAGGAGAAACGTTTTATTGAGTTTGGCACATTTTATACATGCGCCAAACTTATCGAAGTAAAAAATCATTATGCAAATGATCAACTCAACTTCAGCATTGGCGGAAGCCTACGATATCCAAAATTTTCGGGAATGGGGGCATCAATTGATTGACTTGTTAGCCGACCATTTGCAGCAGGTGCAAACCGGTCGTGATGTGCCGGTTATTCCTTACCGGAAGCCGGAGGCAGAATTGGCGTATTGGCAGCAGCATTTTCAAAAGAGCGGAGAGCCACTTGATCTGTTCAAAGACATTTTGCAACACTCGATACAGGTGCATCATCCCCGATACATGGGGCACCAGGTGTCGGTGCCAGCATTGGTAGCTGGATTGGCAGGTTTGCTGTCGGATGTGCTGAGCAATGGCACCGGCGTGTACGAGATGGGCATGTCGTCGAATGCACTGGAACGATTAGTGACCGACTGGCTGGCAGCAAAAATCGGCTACAACGCAGACGCGGCAGGCATTCTTACCTCCGGCGGTTCCCTGGCGAATCTCACGGCAATGTTGGCAGCGCGCAAGGCAAAAGCCCCCACCGAAGTCTGGGAAAACGGGCATCACGAAAAACTGGCGGTGCTGGTATCTGAAGAGGCGCACTACTGCATTGATCGGGCGGGGCGCATCATGGGCATGGGGAGTGAGGGCATTATCAAGGTGCCGGTGAACGAACAATTTCAGATTCGCGCCGATTTATTGGAGGATTATTTGCGGCAAGCGGAAAACAGCGGTCTCACGGTCATCGCAGTGATCGGTTGCGCTGCGTCCACCGCGACCGGTTCTTACGATGATTTGAACGAGCTGGCGGATTTTTGCCAACAGCACGACCTCTGGCTGCACGTGGATGGCGCGCACGGCGGTGCGGTAGTCGTCTCCGACAAGTATCGCCAACTGGCGGCGGGCATCGAACGAGCCGATTCGGTGGTGATTGATTTTCATAAAATGCTGATGACGCCAGCCTTAAACACAGCTTTAATTTTCAAGCGTGGGGAAGACTCGTTCAAAACTTTTATCCAGAAAGCCCAGTATTTGTGGGATGCCCAGCAATCGCCCGAATGGTACCATTCTGGTAAACGCACCTTCGAGTGCACCAAATTGATGATGTCTATCAAGGTTTATTCGATCTTAAAAACCTATGGCGAGCACATTTTTGCGGAAAATGTAGAAAGGCTGTACGACCTGGGCAAAACTTTTGCGGAGCTGATCAAACAAAGACCGCATTTTGAATTGGCGCTTGAACCGGCGACAAATATTGTCAATTTCCGCTATGCGAATGCGCCGTCGGAAAAATTGAACGAGTTGAATAGCGCGATCCGACAGGCTTTGCTGGAGTCGGGCAAATTTTATATTGTGCAAACCATGCTGCAAGGCAAGCGCTACCTGCGCGCCACGATCATGAATCCGCTGACAACGGCGGCTGATCTGCAGACCTTGCTCGATGAGATCGAACGATTGGCTAGAACGATGGAATAATAATGTAGCATTGGATGTTGGAATCGTGGAAGGATGGCACTTTGGTGGTGGAAAAACAAGTATTAATATTATTTAAAACATTGGTTATCAAGCTTTTAATTTTTTGTGTCCCTGCTTTCATCTTTCAAATTTGGTATAAGATATCAACTTCTCTTATCTTTGCAAATAAGCGTTCACCCGAAAAAAAACGTCTCAGTCCGTAAATTTATCGGAAGCGCATGACCATCATTGAAGTACAAAACCGGAGGGATTGGAAGCTGTTTCACGCGGTGCCGCATCGAATTTTCAGGAATAATCAGGTTTGGATCTGTCCGCTGGAATCGGATATTGAAAAAATTTTCAATCCGGCTACAAACAAAACCTACGAGCACGGCGAAGCGAAGCTTTTTGTACTACTGGACAATCAGAACCAGCCGATCGGGCGCATCGCTGCTTTTCTCGACCATGAGCGCAATACACAACAGCATTTTCCAACCGGCGGCATTGGTTTTTTTCAATGTGTTGATAATCAGGATTACGCTTTTGCCTTGTTTGCCAAAGCCGAGGCGTATCTGCTTTCCAAAGGCGTGAAAGCTATTGATGGACCGATCAATTTTGGCGAGCGCGACAAATTCTGGGGGTTGCTGGTGAAAGGCTTCGAACATCCACCGATTTATCAGGAAAATTATCACCCACCGTACTACCGCCGTTTTTTTGAAGCCTGGGGCTTCCGTCCTTACGAGCAGGTACTCACGCTGAAGGGCAAAATTTCGGATGTTCCCATAGATCGTTTCAAGGTATTGGCGGATCGGGTGCGCGAGCGGTACGGCTTGATAACCAGCTTCATCCAAACCAGCCAATTGCGTAAATACGCCGCCGATTTTTCGCAGGTGTACAACGAAGCTTTCAAGCAATTTCCTTATTTCAAACCCCTATCGCCGGAGCAGATTCTGCAAATTTTCAAACAAGCCAAGCCGATCATGGATGCCAACCTGATCTGTTTCGCCTACGATGGCGAACGGCCGGTGGGCTTTTGCGGACTTTTACCGGAAGTAAATCCTTTTTTCAAGCATGCTCACGGCAGGCTCAATCTCTGGAAACTGTTCGGTTTCCTGTGGCGGCTCAAGACGGCGCGCCCGCAAATGGTGAAGGGCGTTGCTTTTGGCATCCACCCCGATTTCCAGCGCAAAGGCGTCTTCCCGCTGATGGTGGATCATTTGTACATCCCGGCTACGACTAAGAGATATTCGCATATTGTGCTGGCTACGATTCGCGGGCACAACAAAATCATGCTTGACACTTGCGCCAATCTGGGGGTGAAACCCGATCGGGTGCATCTTGCTTTCAGGAAAATGCTGGACGACACATTGCCCTTCGAGCCATTTGAATTCATCGAGGTGTAAAAATCATGGTTTGGAGATATTTTCTTTACTATTATTGTGGCAAAATTATTTCTATGCAAATTCTGGAAGTCACCGATCGCAAAACCTGGCGCTTGTTTCACAAGGTTCCGAAAATTGTTTACAAAAACACAGCGCAATATATTTTCCCTTTGGAAAAAGAAGTGGAAAGTGTGTTTGATTCCACTTCCAATAAAGTCTTTGAGCACGGCGAAGCAAAGCTTTTTGTGCTATTGGACGATCGAAAAAAAACGGTAGGACGCATTGCGGCTTTTATTGACCACGCCCGCAACGAAGGGCAATTGCATAAAGCCGGAGGTATCGGTTATTTTGAATGCGTGAATAATGAAGATTACGCAGACGCGTTATTCAAAGCCGCTGAAGATTATTTGAAATCAAAAGGCGTGGAAACCATTGACGGACCGATTAATTTTGGTGAGCGCGACAAATTCTGGGGCTTGCTGGTGAAAGGTCAGGAATATCCGCCGTTGTACCAGGAAAATTACCATCCGAAATATTATGAAGCGTTTTTTCTAAAGCATAATTACCGCCCGTTTGAACAAATTCTGACCTACAAGGGCGCTTCCAAAGACATTCCGTTTGAACGCATGAAAGCACTGGCCGAGCGGATTTTGCAGCGACAGAATGCCTGGGTGAAACCATTGGATTTCAGCGATCTCGATGCGTTTGCCAAAGACTTCAGCGAGGTGTACAATGCTTCTTTCCGCGCCTTTGCGCATTTCAAGCCGATCAGCGCTGCCCAGGTAAAAAAGATGATGGAGCAAGCCAAGCCGATTGCCGACCCCAACATTGCCTGCTTAGCCTATTTCGATGGTCAGCCGGCGGGGTTCATCGCTTTGTATCCCGATGTAAATCCGTACTTGAAACATGCCAAAGGCAAGCTCAATCTCTGGAATATCCTGATTTTTCTGCTGAAAAGCCGTCTTGCCAAAACCAAAGTAGCCAAAGGCATGGGTTTCGGTATTCACCCGGATTATCAATCAAAGGGCGTGTTCGCGCTTTTATTGGATTATTTGTGTAGCGAGCGAAATTTAAAAATGTATCCGTACATGTACCTGGCAACTATACGCACGCACAACCACGAAATTCGCAGCATTTACGCCAAGCTGAATGTGAAGATTGATCGGGTGCACGTAGCTTACCGCAAATATCTGAACCCGGATATTCCGTACGAGCCGTTTGAGTTTATAAAAATTTAGAATTAACGCAAAAATGACCGTAAGGTGTTTAGCCATAATTGCGCTTGTATTTTGTTGCTAAAGGTTTTACAGGAATCCCATTCCTCTCCTTTTGAATCAACATGAGCATGAGGAGATAAAGCTGCATTTCCTTTTTCTATCAATTCAACGTCAAATGTAAAATCTTCGACTTCATTTTTCTTAGAAAGTACAAATGATAGATTTAATACATTATTTTCTTTGAGACCTGCCTCTGGCAGTTGATGTGCTGATTTGCCAATATGCAAATTTGTTAATAAAATATTGACAATTAAATATTTATACAAAAAAATACGTTGTGCTTAAATTAGAACAATTGCTTATTAGTTTTTCATTACATCTTATTCCGAAGTAAATTCAGGTGCTTTTCCAATTCTATTTCATCATAAATAAGCACTTCGCGCACTTTGCTGCCTTCGCTCGGTCCTACGATACCCATCGCTTCTAATTGATCCATGATGCGTCCGGCGCGGTTGTAGCCTAATTTTAAACGACGTTGGATCATGGAAGTAGAGCCGTGCTGGTTTTGTACGATGAGGCGGGCAGCATCTTCAAACATTTCATCCAGATCAGAATAACGAAGCGGCGCCACGCCCTGCAAATCGTCGTCACCATGAAATTCTGGTAGCAGATAAGGCTCCGGATAGCCCGGCTGCTTGGCAATAAAGTCAATTACGTGTTCTACTTCGGGCGTATCCACAAAGGCGCATTGCAGGCGCACCATATCGCCACCGACCGACAGGAGCATGTCGCCGCGTCCGATCAACTGATCGGCGCCACCGGCATCTAAGATGGTGCGGGAGTCCACTTTAGAGGCTACTTTGTAGGCGATTCGTGCCGGAAAGTTGGCTTTGATCACCCCGGTGATAATATTTACGGAGGGACGCTGCGTGGCAATAATGAGGTGAATACCTACCGCCCGCGCCAATTGCGCCAGGCGACCAATGGGCAATTCGATTTCCTTGCCTGCGGTCATGATCAGGTCGGCAAATTCGTCAATCACCAGCACGATAAACGGCAGGAAGCGGTGCCCTTTTTGCGGATTGAGCATTCTCTGCACAAATTTTTCATTGTATTCGCGGATATTGCGCGTGCCGGCTTTTTTCATCAGGTCGTAGCGCTCATCCATTTCGATACACAACGAATTAAGGGTGTGGATCACTTTGTTGGTTTCAGTCACAATCGGCTCGTCCTGCCCGGGCAGGAATGCCAGAAAATGATTGTCCAGGGCGCTATAGGGGAACAATTCTACTTTTTTAGGGTCAATGAGCACGAGTTTGAGCTGCGAAGGGTGCTTTTTGTACAACAGCGACATCAGTACTGCGTTGATACCCACCGATTTACCCTGACCAGTAGCACCCGCTACGAGCAGATGCGGCATTTTTGCCAAATCCACCACGAACACTTCGTTGGAAATCGTTTTGCCCAGTGCGATCGGCAGGTCCATTTTGGCTTGTTTGAACTTGGGCGAAGCCAGCACTTCCTTCATCGAAACGGTCTGTTTCTTCTTATTGGGCACTTCGATCCCGATCGTACCCTTGCCGGGAATGGGTGCAATGATGCGAATGCCCAGCGCCGCAAGGCTCAACGCAATATCGTCTTCGAGGTTTTTGATGCGGGAAATCCGCACGCCCGGCGCCGGAACGATTTCGTACAAGGTCACCGTGGGACCAATGGTCGCGCGGATTTTGGTGATTTCGATTTTATAATTTAACAGTGTTTCAATGATCTGATCTTTATTGGCTTCTAACTCCTCCCGATCAATTTCCATTTTGTCATCCGAATAATCATACAGCAATTGGAGGATGGGGTACTCGTACATAGAAAGCTCTAATGTAGGATCGTACGGTTCGCTGTGGTCAATGTTTTCCTGGGCAGCCGCCTGGATCTGGTTGACCGGAATGGTTCCTGCCCGGGGCGTTTCTTTTTCTTCCGGTTTTACTTCTTCAAAGGGGGCTTCGATTTCGAGCTCGGCTTCACCTGCTTTGAGCGGTTCACTTTTTTTCGAGTCGTCCAACGGAAATTTCAGTTGCGAGAGTTTCAATTCATCTGGTTTGGCTGCTTCCAGCGTTTTGGGTTCTTCCTTTGCTGGCGTTGCATTGCGACCCGTGGTGAATGAGTCCGTCGTTGTTGCTGTGCGGCGTTGTTGTCTCCAGGCGAGTTTGCCCGACATCCAGTCGAGGAGATAGTTGCGGGTTTCCTCCAGCGCTTGTTGGAAGGTCAAATCCCGGAAATTAGGATTGAAAGACCAGACTACAATACCCGCCACTGCAAAGAGGATAAAAACGATCAGCCCCAGCGTGCCTACAAAATTGTGCAACCATTGGCTGACGGCATCACCGAAGGCGCCGCCCCAGGGAAATCCGGCTCCGCCAAAAATAAAACCCAGCGTAATGGATAATATTACCAGCCACAATACTGCCGAGCGCACCCGATGAATGTAAACTTTAAGCGGCGCACGCCAGACCAAACCCAGTCCAAATTGCACTATGATATAAATGAACAGAAAAGACGGTAAGCCAAACCCCCAGTAGAAAAACATATTGGAAACAATCGCGCCGAGCCGTCCCAACCAGTTTGCCATTTCTAAGTTGCTGGCTAGCACACCCCAGGAAAAGCGCAGCACTTTATCCTGGTCAATTTTCCAGGTAAACAGATAAGAAAAAAATGCGATAAATAGGTAAAAGGCTATAAACAACAGCACAACACCCAGCAATTTGGGGATGCGTTCGTCGTTGAGTCCGATTTTCAGCGAAAGTTGTTTGAGGTTTGTTCTTCTTTTTGCTGCCATGCTCGCGGTATCGCTCGGTTTGGTGATTTTGCTATTGATTTAGTTTGTTATTTTTTGGGGCCAAAGCCCTCGGATAAGAAGTAACCAATAACTTTGTTCTACAAAAATAGGTATTAAAAACTGGAATACAGAAAAATTCGCGCGTGGAAGTTTTTTTACAAAACCATTCAAAAACGGCTTTTGGGTTAGACATTTGGTTATTAACGGAGCTTCCGCCCGAAATATTTTTGCATAGGGGATGGTGGCAAACCATGCATCTTTGGAGTATCTTTGCCTGCCATTGTTTATAAAATAAGTTGGTAAACTATCAAACAAACTTAAAACAAAACGCTTGTATGTTGACATTGCAGCCTGTTGACAGAAGAACTGGACTCACACGCGAAGCGTTCGCCGATGAATATCTCCAGCCTTCCAAGCCAGTCGTTTTTACAGATCTGATGGACGCATGGCCTGCTAAAACCAAGTGGACCATCGAGTTTTTCAAAGAACACTATGGGTATTTGCAGGTGCCAGTGGTTTCCAACAACTATTCAAAACCTGGCAAGGGTTATATGACGCCCGATATGATTATTCCGCTGCGCGAATATCTGGAACGCCTCGAACAAGGACCTACCGATTTGCGCCTGTTTCTGTTCAACATTTTCCGCCACGTACCGGAGCTGATCAAAGACTTTTTTATTCCCAGTATCATGGATGGGTTTATTAAAGAATTTCCATTTATGTTTTTCGGCGGCGAAGGTTCAAAAGTAGCGCTGCATTATGATATCGACCTGTCCCATGTGTTTCTCAACCAGTTTCACGGGCGCAAACGGGTCGTGCTTTTCCCGCCTGGTCAGTCGAAGTATTTATACCAGCATCCGTTTACTGTGGCCAGCTATGTGGATGTGAACAATCCGGATTATGAGAAATACCCGGCTTTACGTAAAGTATGTGGCTACGAAACGATTCTGCATCCTGGCGAAACGATCTTTATGCCTGCCGGCTTCTGGCATTATATCGAATATACCGACGGCGGCTACTCCATGTCGCTGCGGGCCAACGAGTCGTACGTGCGTCGCGCACGTGGTCTGTGGAACATCGCTCGCCATTATGTAGTAGATAAAGGTATGAATAAAATCATGGGTGATGATTGGCGTAAGATCAAAGAAGGCATGGCCAAACGCCGCGCCGAAGAAGTACCGGTTTGATCGTTAGTGTTGGAAGTCCATACTGGGTAACCCGCAATTAATATTCAGCATATGAAAGTCTCCCTCGAGATTAGCATGTATCCGCTCGACCAGGCTTACGAGCAGGCAATTCTTTCTTTTATCGGTCGTTTGCAGACACACGACAATCTAATTGTAAACGTTAATTCGCTCTCTACACACGTTTTTGGTGAATACGACGACCTGATGGCTATTATAACCAAAGAGATCAAGACTTCTTTTGCCGAGGGCATCCCCACCGTTATGGTGCTGAAATTGGTCAATCTGGACCGAGAACTGGAAGAATTTTCGTAAAACAAGATTGTGACTGCCAGGATAAATAAAATTTTTCCCGTTTTTCAACTATCATTGCAACGGGTTTAGGATCAATATGTCTCTTCGAAAATTTCTTAGTATTCAACCACGGAATCATCAGTAACATAATCCAGCAACCAATATCCAGATGCTCACAATCAAACAAATACAACAATTTCGGGACGAAACGCCGGGCGTGAAAAACCGGATTCACCTTAATAATGCCGGCGCTGCCCTCATGCCTCAGCCAGTGATTGATGCTATTCAGCAGCACTTGCAACTCGAAATGGAGATCGGGGGCTACGAAGCAGAAGCAACTGCACACGAAACAATCGAAGGCTTTTACACAGTCATGGCGCAGTTGCTGAATTGCCAGCCGGAGAATATTGCTTACACCGCCAACGCCACCGATGGCTACAATCGCGCCTTGTCAGCCATTCCTTTTGCAGAAGATGATGTTATTATTACGACCAATAACGACTACGTTTCCAACCAAATAGCCTTTCTCGAACTACAAAAGCGCTATGGCGTACAGCTCATACGAGCGACCGATAAGCCTACCGGCGGGGTGGATGCGGATTCGGTGCGCGAGTTAATCAAAAAATACAGCCCCAAACTGGTTGCCGTTACCCATGTACCGACCAACTCCGGCTTGGTGCAGGATGTCGAAACAATCGGTGAAATTTGTGCCGAAGAAGAAATTCTATATTTGGTGGATGCCTGCCAGTCAGTCGGGCAACTTTCGCTCGATGTTTCCAGGATCAAGTGCGATTTTCTGAGCGCTACCTTTCGGAAATTCATGCGCGGCCCACGCGGTGCAGGATTTCTGTATGCTTCTGACCGGGTGCTCGATCTGGAACTAGAGCCTTTGTTCGTGGATTTGCATAGCGCCACCTGGGTAGAATCGGATATTTATGAACTGCGTCAGGATGCCCGCCGCTTTGAAGTATGGGAACGCCCCCTTGCCCTCATGCTGGGCAGCAAGGCTGGTGTGGAATATGCCCTGCAAATCGGCATGGACTATATCGAGCGACGCCTCAAATACCTCGCCGACCTTTGCCGGACGAAACTGAGCGCGATTCCTGGCGTACGCAATCTCGATCAGGGCACAGAGCTTTGCGGTATTACCACTTACGAAGTAAAAGGCTGGCAGCCCCATGAAATCCGAGCCAGGTTGGCAGAACACAGAATCAACGTAACCACACCCCGCTTCAACAACGCCGTAATTGATTTTGCCCAAAAAGGCGTGGACTGGGCGCTGCGCGTGTCGCCGCACTATTATAATACGGAAGAGGAAGTCGAGGCAACGGCAGATGCGCTGGCTGCCATTTTGCGATAGAAGTTACCACCATTCAACACGAGGGTTGATGCTGCGGGCGTGTCCATTCGGCTCAACGCCTCATGGTCGCTACGTTGCGGGGCTCGCGGTTCGCTCGGCCACTCCCTCAGGGTCGTGGCTGGCTGGTCAGCCACCCCTTCACATCGCTCACGCGTTGACAACTGGATAGTTGCATCCAAACCTCACATTAATTTTGAAAGATCAACAAAACGCCTCAGGTTGCTCCGACCAGCCCCTTCTTTTTATTGCCAAAAAATTTCAAAAAAAATCTTTTAAAATAATTTGTTGATAAAACAAATTTGTTTTATCTTGCAACCAAATTATTAGAAATTGTTTTAAACAAAAAACAGGAGTTATGATTCGGGATGACCGCCGGCAATTAAATGACCGCTTTATCAAAGTATTTGAATTATTGGAAGAACGTGGCGTGATCGTGAAAAACGATCGCAATGGCAAAGGTATGGGCGATTTTGCGGAGAAAATCCTGGGCAACCGGGCTTATGGGCACATCATTCGCGCCTATCTTAACCCCGATGACAAGCGCTGCATTGATTATCGCCAGGCACGTATCGTTTGTGAGGAATTTGGCGTCAACGAATCCTATCTTATTGACGGTATCGGCACGCCGTTTGGTTTTGATCTGCCTCAGGAAAAGGACGACAGCAACATCGGCAGAAAAAAAGGCAATATTCTATTTACTACGGTGGAAGCTTTCGCCGGTACCACCGTGGAAACCGGGGGCTTTCAGGTAGAAGACAATGATTTTTTCAACATTCCCGGTTTGTCAGGCGGCGGGTTAGTTGCATTCCCTATCAACGGCAACAGCATGGAACCGATCATCCAAAACGGCGACATTGTTATTTGTCGTGAAATTAGCGGTATGAACGAAATCAAGGACAACAAGATTTATGCCGTAAAAAATAACGGTTCGCTCTGGGTAAAATTTGTACAAAAAATCCAGGACAAAAAGGGCAGAACCACGCATCTCAAGCTGATTTCCGCCAATCATCTGGAACACGATCCCTTTGAGGAGGAAGTAAACGAATATACCCGCTTATATCAGGTGATCCGCCGCATCAGCGATCTTCAGTAAAACTTTTGTAGAAACAATAAGTTGAGTTTTGTTTGAAAACCTTGGCAGGTTGGATGTCAACTGGTCAACATGATAAATTATTGTTGTAAAATCTGCCAGTTTTTGAGGGGGAGTACAAATAATGTCGGTTTTAATGGAATAAGAACAATTTCAATGAAAAAAGACGTGCATTTTTATAATGCAAAATATTGATTTTCAATAGTATTATGAATATCTGTTGCCGACTTTTAAGTCGGTATAAGAATTATCCTGCTGTTTTTTGATTATTACCTCCCGGAGCGACCCTCGCACGGGAGTTTTTTTTTCAGCGGCTAAAGCCCGCCGATAGTCAATCTTTGCCGCATCGCTTCGTACAAAATAATGCCTGTCGCCACTGACACATTAAATGAATCGGTGGTACCCACCTGAGGAATAATAAAGAAGTCATCCGCTTTGCGCAGCAGTGCCGGGCTGACGCCTTCGCCCTCCGAACCGATGATGATTGCCGTTGGTTGGGTGAAGTCTATGCCAAAAACAGGTTTGGTAGCCTGTAAATCGCTTGCAATTACTTGTACACCAGATATTTGCAGTAGCTCTATCGCCGCCATGATACTGGTTTCGCGGCACACTGGAATTTTTGCCAAAGCGCCGGCAGAGGCTTTCATGGCATCAGCATTGATCTGGGCACTGCCCTTGAGGGAAGTGACCAAAGCCTGTGCGCCGGTCAGTTCCGCCGAACGAGCGATCGCCCCAAAATTCCGCACATCGGTCACGCCGTCGAGCAATACGAGCAAAGGTGTCTGCGAGCTTTCAAAAACACCGGGCAGCACGTCTTCCAGCCTATAATAAGGCACCAGCGAGATAAAACCCACGATGCCCTGGTGGTTGCCACGCACTATTTTATTGAGTTTTTCTTTGGGTACAATCTGTACCGGAAAGCCATGTTCCTTGCTGAGTTGGCGGATTTCTTTCTCAAACTCACCCCGAATGCCCTGTTGCAGCATGATTTTGTCAATGGTTTTGCCGGCTTCAATCGCATCTACAATCGGATGGCGCCCGTAAATAATAAGATTTTGCTCTTCCATTGTGATTATTTCCAAAAAACAAAAATAAACTTAATTGTCGGGGAATGAATATTTTTTGTGAGCCGTTCAGCAGACAGATTGTTTTCTTTTAAATACTTTTGGAAACTTTTCCAACCAACAAGCATTCAATAGTTATTAGCATTAAATTTCAGATGATGATTAAAAGATTTATGCAGTTCGTAGGCGCGTTGTTGTTGCTCATGACAACAATCCCTGCAAGTCATGCCCAAAAACAAACGCCACTCGATGTGGCACTTCGTTATATTGAGCAAAACCGCGAAAAATGGCAGTTGAACGAGGCGGATCTCGCCGAGATGATTGTCAATGATCAATATCAGACTCGGCACAATGGAGTGACGCACATTTACTTCATGCAAAGTCACCAGGGCATTCGGGTGCACAATGCCATTCTGGGCGTGCATGTAAAAGCCGACGGGAAAGTAGCTTTTGCGACCAGCCGGTTTGTCCCAAATCTTGCCGGAAAAGTAAATGCTGCTGCACCGTTGCTCTCGGCAGAGCAAGCAATTGTCAAAGCCAGCCAACACTTGCAACTTCCTGGCAAGGCATCGCCGAGGTTTGTGTCAAAAACCGAAAAGGGTGAAGCTATTTTCGAAGATAAAGCAATCTCCCGTTCACCTATCAAAGTACAACTGATGTACCAGTTGATGCCGAATGGCTCGCTGCGCATAGCTTGGGATTTAGCGATCCAGGAACTGGAAACGCCCGATTATTGGAGCGTCCGTATTGATGCGCTCAACGGGGATTTGTTAGATAAAAACAACTGGACTATATATTGCAGCTTTCCGAAAGGCTCTTCGCATCGGCATAGCGACGCTTGCCTACCGGAAAAAAAGGCAAACAACTTTGCAGCGGTCAGAGAAGCTGCTCAAAATCCGAACCTGTTTACGGTGGATGGCGCCCGATACAACGTTTTTCCCCTTCCCATAGAAAGTCCGCTTCACGGGGTGCGGCAGTTGGTCATTAATCCGGCTGATCAGCTGGCATCGCCATTTGGTTGGCACGACACAAACGGGCAGCCTGGGGCAGAATATACCATTACTCGAGGCAACAATGTGCACGCATTTGCCGACCGGCAGGGCAGTAATATTTCCAATCAGGATGAGCCTGACGGCGGCGCGATGCTGACTTTTGATTTTCCTTTTAATGAGGTCTCTGAACCGGATACTTACACTCATGCTGCGACTACACAGTTGTTTTATCTGAACAACTTCATGCATGATTTTGCCTATCACTACGGCTTTGATGAACAAGCGGGCAATTTTCAGCAGAATAATTATGGCAACGGAGGCAACGAAGGCGATTTCGTGCTGGCACAGGCGCAGGACGGAGGTGGTAACAACAATGCCAATTTCTCTACGCCACCCGATGGCGCCAATGGCTCGATGCAGATGTACCTATGGGGCGTAAATGGCGATAATTTGCTCAGTGTAACCAGTCCGGAGGTCATTGCCCGAAGTTACGAAACCGCATCCGCTGGCTTTGGTCCTGCAATTACGGACGTACCTATTATTGGTCAGGTAGTGGAAGCACGTGACAATAGCAATGACCCCAAAAAAGCTTGTGGCACAATCGTCAATGCCGGCGATGTAGCTGGGAAAATTGCTATGATTGATCGTGGGGGATGCTTCTTTGAGGAAAAAGTGGTAAACGCGGAAAAAGCAGGAGCCATTGCAGTGATCATTTGTAATTTTGAAAATAATGTTATATCAATGGGCGGTGTCGGCACCATCACCGACCCCGATATTCCAACTGTAATGATGACTTCTGCCGATTGCCAGTTGATTCGCCAGTATCTGGAGGAAGGCGTCACGGTTAAGTTTCAGCTTTCGGAAACGACAGGACCAAGCCGGCTGGATGGCTCTTTCGATAATGGCATTGTAGCACATGAATACGGGCATGGCATCTCCACGCGCTTGACCGGCGGACCCACAATTTCCAGTTGTTTGTCAAATGACGAACAAATGGGTGAAGGCTGGAGCGATTTCTTTGCACTGGTAGCAACTGCACAGCCGGAAGATGCCCCCAAAGCACGCGGAATCGGCAGCTACGTCTGGAATCGCGACCCCAACGGAAAGGGCTTCCGGCGATTGCCTTATTCCACGGATTTGAATGTCAACCCGCAGACGTACGATGACATTATCGGCGCGGCGGTACCGCATGGCGTCGGTGAAGTGTGGGCAGGAGTTTTGTGGGATTTATTCTGGAAATTGGTCGAAATGTATGGTTGGGATGATGATATAAAGAATGGTTCGGGCGGGAACAACCTGGCGATTCAGTTGGTCATGGACGGTATGAAATTGCAAAGCTGCAGCCCTGGATACCTGGATGGGCGCGACGCCATTCTGGCAGCGGATTTGATCAACAATGACGGCGCTAATCAGTGCTTGATCTGGGAAGTTTTTGCCCGTCGAGGTTTGGGCTGGAGTGCCGAACAGAATAATTCCTTCAACGCATACGATGGTCGTGCCGCCTTCGACGTGATGCCCGAATGTCTCAAAGAATTAAAAATTGCCAAAAGCGCTACCCCACTGATCGAAGCAGGTGAAGAAATTACCTATCGAATCACCGTTATCAATCATAAAGACGAGCCGGTAAGCGGCGTGGTGGTAACTGACAATTTGCCAGAGAGTACAGACTACATTGCCGGCTCGGCTACTGGCAATGCAGAAGTGAGTACTACCAATGGCTTTATTCAGTTTGAAATCGGTGATCTGGCTCCGGGAGAGGAGCGCATCATTACCTACAAGGTGAGCACTTCATCGGCGAATCGCTCCTATCGTTTGTATTTTGATGATATGGAAAGTGGTTTTGCAAATTGGATCAATGATGCTTTTGAAGGAGCTGATATCTGGGATGTGACAGAGCAATTGCCATACAAAGGCGAAAAATCCTTGTTTGTGCCAAATACCGCCCGCGAAAACGATCAGATTGCGCAATTGGCAGAACCATTTTTAGTGACAGGCAATCAGCCGGTACTACGGTTTTATCACAATTATGATACAGACCCCGGTTTGGATGGTGGTATCGTACAAATTTCAACCGATGGGGGCGCTTCCTGGGAAACGGCGGAGGCTCAGCTTTTTAGAAACAGTTACTACGGGCGCATTGCCTACAATACTTTTGCAACAGCCAATCTGCGGGCTTTTACCGGCAGCAGTCGTGGTTTTGTGGGGTCCTATTTTGATTTGAGCGCTTACCAGGGCAAAAAAATTCTGGTGCGTTTCCGCTTTGGTTCGCTCGCAGAACCTGCCAACCAGCCTGAAACCGCCACTGGTTGGGCAGTGGATAATTTTGAATTCATGGATCTGTACAACTACCAGTCGGAAGCCTGTGTGACATCTGACCAGGGCGACCAGGCTTGCGCAACGGCGCCGGAGGGTGGCACCATTGTAGAATCAAGCGTGTTGACCAACGCCGATGAACTGGAAAAAAAAGGGATTCAGATAAAATTATACCCAAATCCGGCGAACAATATTGTCAATCTGGCAATCACGGCGCCGGAAGCAGGCGAAGCAACCATGAGCATTTTCCGGGCAGATGGTAGCTTGTTGCAGCGTAGGCAAATTGGTGTGTACAAAAATGAGCAAATTTTGCCATTCGACATCAGTGCGCTGCCCGGCGGCTTTTATTTGGTAGAAATTCGGTCTGGGCAATCGGTTGTCACCGAAAAAATGATTATTCAATAAACCCCAGACACCGGGTGCCGGTTATCTAAAGTAATTTTCAGTCAATTGGCATCCGGTGTCTATAATGCATCCACCTGTTTCAGTAGCCAGTCACGTTCGGCAAGGCGATCCGCGGAGAGGATGTCCTGACGAAGTTTTTCTTTTTGAGCAGTATTGTAAGGATTGATTCTCAGGAGTTTAGTCGAATATTTGATAAGATTTTGATAATTGGCACGCCCGGCACCGATTACCTTTTTGCGTTGCAGATATGCCCGCATACTCTCCAGGAGTGATTCCATCGCATCGGTTTCATCCAATTCGTAGTACATCTTTAATAACATGGTTTTTGCGTTCAAATGAACGAGGATATTCGCAAAATCGGTTTGCGCCAGGAGCCGCATGGCAGAGTCGTAGTCTTTCTGCTCGTAGCGAAGTTTTGCCAGATTAAACAGGTAAAAGCTGTCGCGGTGCGCTTCCTCCAGGTAATCCTTGTGGTTGTTGATAAAATATTCTACCCAGGCGTATTCCTTTAGACTAAGCCCAATGGCGGCTGCATTGTGAAAAGTGGCAGGAGAGATGGTATCGTTTTCGATCAGGATTTTCTGCTCGAAACCCTGGCGGTACAATTCAAAGAGCTTGCGGATGTAAGGCGCTTCGCCAGCATTGATTCGCCCCACGCAGTAATTGATGGCAAACAGGTACGTTTCGCGGCTTTGTGCACTGGGAAACTGGTGTCCATAGGTCTGGATCAGCTTTTCCAGTTCAGCAAAATAACCGGCGTTGTCGCGCTCGGTTAGTGTTTTGTAGGTATAGTAATAAATACCGATCGCCGGTATTCGGACCAGATTTTCCTGCTCAACATGCTGGAGCGTAGATTCGATCAATCCAAATTTGTATTCGGTTTTATAAATCTTTTGGTGGGAAAGCATCCGGCAGGTTTGCAACAACTTTTCGGCAAAAAAGGAAACATCGAGCGCATCCGATACTTCCTGAAGGTTAATGTTGATGTTTCGTTCTTTGCCCTCGGTGGAGGAGTATTTTTCCAATTGCAACAGATAATCGTTGCGCAGGAATTGCTCATTCTGATAAGGTGCATTTTGCTGAAGTTCCTCGATCTGGCGAATCGTTTTCTGAAACACTTTGCTCAGCTTGCGCTTGCGATACACGCCGGCGAGCGCAATGCGCGTTTGCACCACATCTTCCCGCATTTCTTCCCACAACAGATAATCTTCGACCGCTTTGAGCAAAAAATGCATAGTTTGTCGTAGCCTGGCATCATCGTAAGGCTCTTTGGGAAAGATTTTGCCAAATACTTTTTCTTTTTTGAGGTATCTTTCGTTGTCCAGATTCGTATTGGAGGTAAGATATTCAAACAGCATCAGGACGTCTTCGCGCTGATTGTGGGCGGGTGAGTCCAGCCATTTTTTCAACTCGCGAAGCTCCTTTTTGGAAAAAGTCTTCAAAATGACGATTAATTGACTATTCTTCATCAACAAAATTTTTAAAGATTTTCAACAAAAGCCGATTGGGTTTATTTTATATAAAATATTGAT
Organism: uncultured Saprospiraceae bacterium; assembly: GCA_964596135.1. Taxonomy (GTDB): domain Bacteria; phylum Bacteroidota; class Bacteroidia; order Chitinophagales; family Saprospiraceae; genus JADJNW01. The sequence continues at coordinate 18,751 of CAZQTF010000048.1, forward strand.
TTACAAATAAATAATAAGAAAAAATGACTGATTTTTCTATCAAATATACTTATTTTTTTCTCAACAAATGCGATTTTTTGTCTTTGTTTTCAAAGGAAATCTGTAACATTTTTGTATTGTCAAAAGAAAACAACAACAAACGACCTAAAAAGACACCAATGATTACGAAGAGAGCTGATCGTCCAGTGTTTTTGAAAGTCACGCCTCTTTTTGTGGTGGTGCTGAGTTTGATGTTTTCGATCGGCGCAAAAGGGCAAGGCTGGGAGGTTTCTTTCGGCGGAGCCAAAGAAGACCAGGGAAGAGCTCTGGTAAAGGCGAATGACGGGGGATTTCTGATAGCGGGTTACAGCGAATCCTTTGGTAGCGACAATGACATAGATGTTTACTTGATTCGCACGGATGTAGATGGAAGAGTCATTTGGTCTAATATTTACGATAAGGATTTTATCGAACAGGCTTTCGATGTGATTCAAACAGAAGATGGCGGATTTTTAGTGGTGGGTGCATCAAGAGCTTTAGGAACTCAATCTAATGTCTATCTGCTAAAAGTAGCAGCCGATGGCACACAAATTTGGAGTAAAGAATACGGTGATTCACAGTACAATGAGCGAGGCAGTGAGGTGATTCAGGCGATAGGCGGCGGATTTGTAATTGTGGGCACGACCAATAAAACGGCGAATGGAGAAGATGACATTCTGCTGATCAAAGTTGACAATGAGGGCAACGAACTCTGGACACGAACTTATGGTGGCGAAAAAGACGACGAAGGCAATGCGATTACTGTTTTTGAAAACGGTTATGTGTTCGTAGGAGCCTCCGACAATGAAAGACCGGGTAGTTTTGATAAAGATATCATTGTATATCGCGTGGACGCCCAGGGAAACATGATTTGGACTTCTCCCTATCGTGACAGTAGTTCGGAACAAGAGCTGGCAAATGATGTGATTGCAACGCAAGATGGTAATATCGTGGTTGCCGGAGGGGTAAATGATAGCAGTGATCCTTATGTAATCAAGCTCAGCGGTAATAAAAATCTGCTATGGGCAAAGGCAATACCGGTGGGACCACGAGGCGACGAGGCATTTGCAAGTGTAGAATTGAACGATGGAAGTTTGGTGATCACCGGATACACGGAAGTAACCGACCAAAACCTCGACGTATTAATCGCCAAGCTCAATGGAAACGGTGAAATAATTTGGATCAATAACCTAGGCGAAAATAAACGTACTGACTACGGAGAGGACATTGTGACAACGGATGATGGCGGGTTCGCAATATGTGGATACACTGCGATAGGCGATCTCGCCTTCATCAATGATATCCTTCTGATTAAAACAGACGCCTTAGGGAATAGAGTAACCAACTTCATCTCCGGCGAGGTCTTCTACGACAAAGACGGTGCGTGTGACCGAGATCCGGTTGACGAACCACTAAAAGAG
>CAZQTF010000049.1:0-20022 GCA_964596135.1 uncultured Saprospiraceae bacterium
TTATAAGATAAGATATGATACAAGTCTAAAGTCAAATGTCTATCGTCTAAAATCTCAACAATATGACCAATAAACAAGACCTCACCGCTCCAATTGATCTTCAGGCACATAGTAAAGGTACAGGGGCGTTGCGCACGCAGCGTCCAGTATATGTGGATTTTATGCCACCTTGTAACAACGCTTGTCCGGCAGGTGAGAACATCCAGGCGTGGCTCGCATTGGCGCAAGCGGGAAAGTACTTCGAAGCTTGGCAGCAGTTGGTGCTGGATAATCCGATGCCTGCGATTCACGGGCGCGTGTGCTATCACCCTTGCGAAGATAATTGCAACCGCAATTTTACAGACACAACCGTGAGTATTCACGCAGTAGAACGCTTTCTTGGCGATAAAGCCATCGAAGAAAGCTGGAGAGTGGCATTTGACCGCCCCAAAGGAGGAAAGCGAGTGCTGGTGATTGGCGCAGGGCCGAGCGGTTTGTCGGCAGCGTATCATCTCACACGGTTGGGGCACACGGTGGAGATTTACGAAGCGGGACCGGTGGCTGGCGGGATGATGCACTTCGGGATTCCGGCGTATCGCCTTCCGCGTAATATTATTGCCGCTGAGGTACAGCGCATCGAAGACATGGGCGTGAAAATCCGCCTGAATTATAAAGTGGAAGATATTCTTGCCGAAAAAGTAGCTGGCAAGTTTGACGCGGTTTTTGTGGCGGTTGGCGCGCATGTAGGTAAGAAAACTGCCATCCCTGCCCGTGATGCCGGACAAATTCTCGATGCAGTCTCTTTCCTTCGTGATGTGGACGCAGGCAATCTGCCAAAATTGGGTAAGAAAGTTGCGATTTATGGTGGTGGCAATACCGCGATGGATGCAGCGCGCGTTGCCAAGCGCATTGGCGCGGATGAAGCGCTCATCATTTACCGGCGCGACCGCGAGCACATGCCTGCCCACGAGTTTGAAGCCGACGAAGCCTTAGCGGAAGGTGTGAAAATCCACTGGCTGCGCACGATTAAATCCATTGACCAAAGCACTTTCACTGTGGAGGTGATGCGCATTGAAAACGGTCGTCCGGTGCCTACCGGTGAGTACGAAACCCTCGAAGCCGACGCGTTGATCCTTGCCCTGGGACAGGATACGGATACTGATTTTCTTAAAAATATTCCGGGGATTCAGTTTAAAGAGGATGGTACCGTGATCGTTGGGTTTGATATGATGACTGGTACGGAGGGCATTTTCGCCGGCGGTGACATGGTGCCGAGTGAGCGCACAGTAACTATTGCAGTTGGTCATGGCAAGAAAGCCGCTCGCTACATTGATGGCTTCTTGCGGCAAAAACCTTATGTGCCTGAGCCCAAGCACCCGATAGTCGGGCACGAGCGATTGCATGTGTGGTATCAAACCTTTGCACCACAGAGCAAGCAGCCTCACCTGAAAGTAGAGGAAGCGACTAAAGGATTCGGGGAAGTTGTAATTGGATTAACCGAAGCTGAAGCACGGTACGAAGCTCAGCGTTGTTTGTCTTGCGGTAATTGCTTTGAATGCGATGGTTGCTACGGCGCTTGCCCGGAGGATGCCGTGATCAAACTTGGTGCAGGTAAACGATATAAATTTAATTATGATGCTTGCACAGGCTGCGCGGTATGCTTCGAGCAATGCCCCGTACATGCAATTGAGATGATTCCAGAGCCTTTGGCAATGGAGTAATGGAATGTCGGGACGATGGAATTGGCCAGAATAATTAAATTTCGTTTTTCCGGCATTCCACCACTCCAATATTCCAATAAATACAATTCCTCCAATTATAAATTCGACGTGCAAAATGACAAAAAATCAAATTATAACCATAGATGGCAATGAAGCGGCGGCGTATGTGGCGTATCGAGTGAATGAAGTGTGCGCGATTTATCCCATCACACCTTCCTCGCCAATGGCGGAGTGGGCAGATGAATGGTCGGCGAAGGGTATTCCCAACATTTGGGGCAATATTCCCGACGTGATCGAAATGCAGAGCGAAGGTGGCGCAGCAGGCGCGGTACATGGCGCATTGCAAACGGGGTCTTTGACCACCACATTCACGGCTTCGCAAGGCTTGATGCTCATGTTGCCGAACATGTATAAGATCGCCGGGGAATTGACGCCAACGGTCTTTAATATCGCGGCGCGTTCGCTTTCGGCGCAGGGGCTTTCTATTTTTGGTGACCATCAGGATGTCATGGCGGCGCGTTCCACTGGATTTGCGATTCTAGCCTCGGCGAGCGTGCAGGAAGCGCACGATTTTGCGCTGATTGCGCAGGCGGCTACGCTGGAGTCTCGTATTCCATTTATTCACTTTTTTGATGGCTTTCGCACCTCGCACGAAGTGAATAAAATGGTGCTGTTGTCGGATGAGCAAATTCGGGAGATGATTGACGATGAACTCGTCATTGCCCACCGGCAGCGCGCTTTGAATCCTGACAATCCCTTCATTCGGGGTACTGCGCAAAACCCCGACGTGTATTTCCAGGGGCGGGAAACGGTCAATCCATTCTATGCCAAAACGCCGGCGATCATGCAGGCGCAAATGGATAAATTTGCCAAACTCACCGGGCGTAAGTATCGAATCTTTGATTATTACGGCGCTCCTGATGCGGAGCGGGTGATCATCCTGATGGGGTCTGGCGCGGAAACCGCCATCGAAACCGCCGAAGCTTTAGCCGTCAAGGGCGAAAAAGTTGGCGTGGTGCAGGTACGGCTGTATCGTCCTTTTTCGGTGGAGCATTTTATTCAGGCATTGCCGCCCACAGTGGATGCCATTGCCGTTTTGGACAGAACAAAAGAACCCGGCGCTGCCGGCGAGCCAATGTATCAGGACGTGGTAGCTGCTTTGGTCGAGTCTTTTACGAATCGCAAAATCGGTAATATGCCGCGGGTGATCGGTGGTCGCTATGGCTTATCTTCCAAAGAATTTACGCCAGCGATGGTCAAGGCGGTGTTGGATGAATTAAAAAAAGATGACCCCAAAAGTCATTTTACGGTTGGCATTTATGATGATGTTATGCATACCAGCCTGGCATATGATGCCAATTTTACATTGGATGAGTCCGAGTGGACGCAGGCGTTGTTCTTCGGGCTGGGCGCCGATGGTACCGTTGGCGCGAATAAAAACAGCATCAAGATCATCGGCGAAAATACCGATTTATTTGCACAAGGCTATTTCGTTTACGATTCTAAAAAGTCCGGCGCTCGTACGGTTTCGCATCTGCGCTTTGGTCCCAAGCCAATCCGTGCACCTTATCTGATTCGCAAAGCCGATTTTGTGGCTTGCCACCAGTTTAATTTTGTAGAAAAGGTCGAAATGTTGGCTTTCTCCAAACCAGGAGGTACATTTTTGTTGAACAGCCCCTTCAGCGCTGATGAAGTATGGAACCAATTACCTCGCCCGGTTCAAAAGGAAATTATTCAAAAACAATTAAAATTCTATGTTATTGATGCCACTTCGGTTGCACGTGATACAGGCATGAGTGGCAGGATTAACACCATTATGCAGACTTGCTTCTTTGCCTTATCTGGTGTGCTGCCACGAGAAGCAGCCATTGAGCAGATCAAACATGCTATTGAGAAAACTTATTTTAAAAAGGGAAAAGCCGTCATCCGACAAAATTTTGAAGCGGTGGATGCCACGCTTAATCATTTGTATGAGGTAAAAGTACCAAACGAGATAACTTCTGACCAGGATTTCCCTCCGGTGGTGCCGGCTGAAGCGCCTTATTTTGTGCAGAAAATAACTGCAATGATGCTAGCAGGAAAAGGGGACGACCTGCCCGTGAGCTTCATGCCGGTAGACGGAACGTTCCCCAGTGGTACAACAAAGTGGGAAAAACGCAATATTGCAGATCTGGTGCCTGTTTGGGAACCGGATATTTGTATTCAATGCGGGAATTGTAGTTTTGTGTGCCCACACAGCGTGATTCGGGCGAAATATTACCACGAAGATTATTTGCAAGGCGCTCCCGCGGATTTTCAATCTGCGCCAATCAACGCGCGTGGCTTCCCGGAAACACGCTTTACCCTCGAAATGTATATGGAAGACTGCACCGGCTGCACGCTTTGCGTCGAATCCTGCCCAGCAACCAGCCCAACGGATCGTTCGAAGAAAGCGATCAACATGCGCCCCAAAGCGGAGGTGATCGAAGCGAATCGCGAAAACATTGAATTTTTTGAGACCTTGCCGATCAACGAGCGCGACAAAGTCAATTTCTCTACCGTGCACGGTATTCAGTTTCTGGAACCTTTGTTTGAATTCTCCGGCGCGTGCGCAGGCTGTGGGGAGACGCCTTACGTGCGTTTGCTGACGCAACTCTTTGGCGATCGCTTGATTGTAGCGAATGCGACGGGGTGCTCCTCGATTTATGGCGGTAATTTGCCAACTACGCCCTGGACGACGAACAAAGATGGCAAAGGTCCCGCCTGGTCAAATTCACTATTCGAAGACAACGCCGAATTTGGCTTGGGTATGCGCGTCACCGCGGATAAGCACCTCTCCATGGCGCAGGATTTATTGAAAAAACTCGAACCGCAATTGGGGGCGAATTTAGTCCATGAAATCCTGGAAGCACCGCAGATTTTTGAATCCAGTATCGTAGAGCAACGCAGGCGTGTAGTGCAACTAAAAGAAAAGTTGCAAAATATTAATACATCAGCGGCAAAACATTTACTTTCGGTAGCAGATCATTTAGTGCGACGCAGTATTTGGCTGATTGGGGGTGACGGCTGGGCGTATGATATTGGTTCAGGCGGTTTGGATCATGCATTGGCGAGTGGTCGCAATGTGAATGTGCTGGTGCTGGATACCGAAGTGTATTCCAACACCGGTGGCCAGAGTTCTAAAGCCACGCCAACAGCGGCTACGGCCAAATTTGCGGCTGCGGGCAAGCGCGTCGGTAAAAAAGATCTGGCATTGCAAGCGATTTCTTATGGAAACGTGTACGTTGCACAAGTGGCAATGGGGGCTAATCCGCAGCAAACCCTGCTCGCTATGCGCGAAGCGGAGGCGTACGAAGGTCCTTCGCTCATTCTGGCGTATTCACACTGTATTGCTCACGGTATTGATATGGAAAAAGGCTTGACCCAGCAAAAACTGGCGGTAGCGAGTGGCTATTGGCCTCTGATTCGTTACAATCCGGCTTTGCGCAAAAAAGGGGAAAACCCATTCGTGCTGGATTCACCAAGACCGATTGTGGCCTTGCGCGATTATGCGTATAATGAATTGCGTTATAAAATTCTGACCCGAACCAACCCGGAAGAAGCAGAAAAGCTGATGCAATTGGCGCAGGAACTCGTGGATTTGCGTTGGCGCACGTACGAAGAAATGGCAAGTTACGGAGCAAAGGAATTTGCACCGGTAGCCTAATGATTTGCGGATTTGTCAATGTGTTAATGCCCTAAACATTAGGGTTGTATCATAAAAATTAGTGTATTATCCCCAAACACCAAATAATATTTAACAGCTAATATCAATTTTTATGAACCTTCAAACCACCTACATGGGGCTGAAGCTCCCTTCGCCGATCGTTGTTTCTTCCAACACCTTGTCGGAAGACGTGCATAATATCGTGCAAATGGAAGATGCCGGCGCAGGCGCGGTGGTGTTGTTCTCGCTGTTTGAAGAACAAATTCAGCGGGAAAATACCCTGTATGAACAGGCGCTGAAAGCGACGACCAACATTTTTGCCGAGGCAATGGATTATTTTCCTGATTTAGAGGAATATCATGTAGGTACGACACAATATCTCGAACTTATTCGCCAGGCCAAAGAACGAGTGGATATTCCGATCATCGCCAGCCTGAATGCTATCACCACCGAAGGTTGGATTGATTATGCCATGCAGGTGGAAGAAGCAGGTGCTGATGGCTTGGAAATCAACGTTTTCTACATTCCTGCCGATATCCGCCTAACCGGGCAAGCCGTGGAGCAGCGCTATCTTGACATTGTTTCTGAAGTCCGGGAAAACGTGCATATTCCCATTGCTGTAAAGCTTAATCCCTACTTCAGCGCAACGGCGCATATGGCAAAACAGATCAGCGACGCTGGAGCTAATGCCTTGGTACTGTTTAACCGTTTTTACCAGCCCGATTTTGACATCGTGCGGCTGAAAGTGCTGTCGAATCTGCAATACAGCGAATCAAACGAAATTCGTCTGCCCTTGCTCTGGATTGCAGTGCTGTACGGCAAATTGCCGCTCTCGCTGGCGGCAACCACCGGTGTGCAAAGTGCCCAGGAAGTGATCAAATACCTCCTGGCTGGCGCCGACATTACAATGACCGCTTCGGCACTCTACAAATTCGGCATTGATCATTTGCGTACCATGACCAATGAACTCAAGGACTGGATGCAAATGATGGGCTTCAACACGGTAGAATCGTTTCGGGGAGTTATGAGTCAGCAGAATATTTCAGACCCTACTGCCTACGAAAGGGCAAATTATATTCGGATATTGGAGCATGCGAAAAACTAATGCGTCGCGCTATGGTAAATGTTTTAATTTCAAAATGGTAAATATGATATGCAACGTTGGGAATTATTAAATGAGTTATGGGCGATTCAGGATCGGGACGGTTATATTTCGGACGCTGAAATTAAACGTATAGCTAATGAATTAGACATATCAACAGTTGAAATAGAGGGGGTTATTACATTTTATCATTTTTTTCATCGAAAACCAAGCGGACGATTTATTATTTATCTTAACGATAACATCATTGCCCAGATAAATGGCAGAAGCGCTGTTCGGGAGGCTTTTGAAAAAGAAGTCGGCACTTTTTGGGAAAGCACGGATCCGCTGGGAATGTTCAGTTTGTATGACACTTCCTGCATTGGCCTGAACGACCAGGAACCTTCGGCGCTTATTAATTTTTATCCCTTTACCAATTTGACACCGGAAAAAGCTAAGTATATCATTCGCCACCTCCGCGATGGATTCCCAATTGAACAACTCGCCGATCGCGTAGAAAGTAAAATTCAGGGTACTTTGGGTGAAGATCGCAATTTTTTTATACGCCCGCATGAAACTGGAAAAACCACAAAAAGTTTGTTTCAATACACGCCAGAGGAAGTGATCGAAGCCATGTTGCAATCGAAATTGACCGGTCGGGGCGGCGCTAATTTCCCCACTGGCAGGAAGTGGGCGCTTTGTCGTCAGTTTCCGGGCGAAGAGAAATACATTGTTTGCAATGCCGATGAAGGCGAGCCGGGTGCATTCAAAGACCGCTTTTTGCTGCAATCTTATCCGGGGTTGATCATCGAAGGGATGACTGCCGCTGCTTACGCAGTAGGAGCAAGGAAAGGGATTATTTACCTACGCGCCGAGTACCGCTATTTGAAATCGCACTTGGAAGAGGTTTTACAAAATTATCGCCATCAGGGTTGGCTGGGTGAAAATATTGCCGGACATACAGATTTTTCCTTTGACATTCGCATTCAACTGGGGGCAGGCGCTTACGTCTGCGGCGAGGAAACCTCCCTGTTGGAATCTATGGAAGGGCATCGGGGCGAGCCGCGATTGAAGATTTTTTTTCCGGTGCAAAAAGGATTTATGGGGCAGCCTACGGTGGTGAACAACGTGGAAACCTTTGCGCAGGCAGCGAGAATTCTGGAAATGGGCGCAGCCCGTTTTGCCGAATTGGGCACGGTACAGTCCAGAGGAACACGCCTGTTTAGTGTATCGGGCGATTGTGAAAAGCCAGGAATCTATGAGTTGGAATGGGGAATTTCCATCGCGGAATTGCTGACAATGTGCGGCGCAAAAGACCCACAATTTGTGCAGGTGAGCGGTCCTTCCGGCAATTTTATTCCGGCTTCGCAATTCGACCGCAGACTCAGCATTGAGGATGTAGGTTGTAATGGTTCATTTATGATTTTTAATCAGGATCGCGATGTGTTTGAAGTGATTGCCAATTTTATTGAATTTTTTAAACATGAATCCTGTGGTGTGTGTACGCCTTGCCGGGCTGGCAATTTTATGATGAGCCGGAAAATTGAAAAACTTCAGCGCGGATTGGGCGTCAAGTCGGATTTGAAAGATATTTTGGAATGGGGTAATATCATGCGCCAGGCGAGTCGCTGTGGCTTGGGACAAACCGCTCCCAATGCCCTTCTACAGGCGCTGGAAACGATTCCGGAGGCATTTTATGCAAAATTATCTCAATATGATAACGAGTGGGAAAAAGGATTCGATTATAATAAAGCGGTAGCGCCTTTTGATGAAATTCAGCGGGAAGAATAACTTGGCAATGTACGAATTTGCCTAAGTGTCAAAGCTAACTTGTAATATTGTAATAACCCAACAAAAAAGCCCGATAAATAATGGAATTATGATTTCTGTCATCATAGATGGTAAAATTTATCCAGCCGAACAAGGGCAGCATTTACTGCAATTTACTGCGCAGCATGGAATCTTATTGCCGTCATTGTGTTATTATGAGCACATTCAGCCGCCGCTCGGAACCTGTCGAGTTTGCACAGTCAAAGTCAATGGCAGACCAATTGCCGGGTGCCAGGTGCATCTGGAAGACAACATGAATATCGAACTTCAGTCGGAAGCATTAATCGATTTGCGCAAAGCAATGGTAGAAATGCTGTTTGCGGAAGGCAATCATTATTGCCCGGTTTGTGAAAAAAGCGGCGATTGCGACCTGCAGGGGCTGGGCTATCAACTTGGTGTGCGGGTGCTGCGCTTTCCGCATTTGTTTGTAGATCGGATCATTGATTTTCGCCCCAAGCGCATGGTCATTGAGCACAATCGCTGTATCCGCTGCCGCCGGTGTGTAGAGGAGGTGCATAATTCGGAAGGCAAAAAAATATTTTATTTTGTCAATCGAGCCAATCGCACCGAAGTGGCAATTGATTATGAAGAAGAAAAAAAACTAAGCGAAGCCGAAGCGATCCACGCCATGCACATTTGCCCTGTTGGGGCTATTTTGGTAAAAGGCAACAGCCAGCGCCGTCCTATTGGCGAACGTAAATACGACATAGAAGGCGAAATGCCCGATGAAGAAGAACCGCACATTGATACCAAAGGCAAAAAAATAACGGTGGCAACGGCAGCGTTGGCAGGTTGTTTTGGCTGTCACATGTCGTTGCTTGATATTGACGAAGAATTAGTAGATTTGATTGAAGTGGTGGATTTTAATCGCTCCCCTTTGACGGATATTAAAAATTTCACCAAACGCTGCGACATTGGCATTATCGAAGGGGGCTGCGCCAATACTGAAAATGTGGAAGTTCTGCGTGAATTCCGGGAAAAATGCGACGTGTTGGTTGCTATCGGTGAATGCGCCATTTGGGGCGGCTTGCCGGCAATGCGCAATACACTTGATCTGGGAAGCTGTCTGGAAGAAGCTTATTTAAATTCCATTACATCCGATAAAAATAGCGAAGTGCCTGGTAGTGAGGATATTCCGAAGATTTTGGATCGGGTATATGGCTGCAATGAAGTAGTGCATATTGATTATTACATTCCAGGCTGCCCGCCCAGCGCCGGTCACATTTGGAAAGTAGTGAAAAATATTGCCTTTGGCAATAATTATTCTATTTTGAAATCAGAGTTTAAATACGATTAAAATATTGGCGAGCTGAAGCTGCTGATAGTATAAATATAAAATCATGTCCGAAAAAATTGTCATTAATCCGGTTACGCGCGTGGAAGGGCACGGCAAAGTGACGATTCACCTCAATGAGGAGGGACGGGTGGAGGATGCGTTTTTCCACATTGTGGAGTTTCGGGGGTTTGAAAAATTTGTGCAGGGACGACCTTACTGGGAAGCGCCGGTGCTGGTACAGCGTTTGTGCGGCATTTGCCCGGTGAGCCACCACTTGGCGGCAGCGAAAGCCATTGATCAAATTGTAGGAATCGAGCCGGAAGATTTACCCCGCACGGCTACGCAGATTCGACGATTATTGCACTACGCCCAAATTTTTCAATCACATGCGCTGCATTTTTTTTATCTCGCTTCGCCCGATTTGCTGTTTGGATTGGACGCGCCCATCGAAAAACGGAATATTGCCGCCGTTGCTTTAGAACATAAAGACCTGGCACTCAAAGGTATCTTGATGCGAAAGTTCGGGCAGGAATTAATTCAGGCGATTGCCGGTAAAAAAATTCACGGCATCGCGGCTGTTCCGGGCGGCGTTCAGAAAGCGATGACACCCGAAGAAGTATTGTTGTTTAAAAATGGGCAGAGCGGACATTTACCTTCTATTGATACCATGATTCAGTGGAGTCTGGAAATTCTAAACTTTATCCGACAATACCACGAGCAAAATCGCGCCTGGCTCGACGTTTTCGCGAATTACCCTTCTGGGCACCTGGGGATGGTGGGCACGAACGGTGCGCTGGAATTATATCATGGAAAACTGCGGGCTATTGATGAAAGTGGAAACATTACATTAGCAGATATACCAACAAATGATTATGACCATCACTTTGCGGAAGGCACTGAAAAATGGACTTTTCTGAAATTCCCTTATCTGCGGCATTTGGGCAAGGAAAAAGGCTGGAACCGCGTAGGACCGCTGGCGCGCGTCAATGTCTGCGATTTTATTCCAACGCCATTGGCAGAGCAGGAACGACAGCGTTTCTTTGAGTTTGCCGGCTCTAAACCGGTGCATCGCACTTTATATTTTCACTGGGCAAGACTCATAGAATTATTACATTGTGCCGAATTGATGAAAGAGATACTAAATGATCCGCTTATTTTAAGCGGCGAATTGTATCTTGAAAAAGCGCATCGCAATGAAGGCATCGGCATTATCGAAGCGCCGCGTGGTACGCTCACGCACCATTATTTAGTAGATGACGATGGCAAGATTGAAAAGTGCAACCTCATCGTGTCCACCACGCATAATAACGAACCGATGAACCGCGCCACGCGCTGGGTCGCCCAGCATGTACTGGACGGGAAGCAAATCACAGAACCACTTTTAAATCAGGTGGAAATTGCTATTCGCGCGTACGACCCCTGCCTGAGTTGCGCTACGCACGCAATGGGTAAAATGCCGTTGGAAATTATTTTATACAATCATGAAGGGAATGTAATAGATGCGGCAATTCGCAACTGAAAAGATAATTATGTTTGGCATCGGCAACCAAAATCGCGGCGACGACGGGGCGGCTTGGGCGCTTTTGCAATTACTTGAAAAAGAAGACTTTCCGGCGGCGATGCACTATGTTTACCATCTGCAAATCGAACATGCAATGCTTATTGCCCATGCCGACATTGTTATTTTTATAGATGCAACGCAAGGGCAATTGCCAGATGGTTATTCATGGAGTATTTGCGAACCCATGCAACGAGATTCTGTATTTTCCCACGGACTGATGCCCGATCATTTACTTTATCTTACGCAGGAATTGTTTGGTAAAATCCCCACCGCTTATCTCCTGTTGCTGCAAGGCGAAGATTGGTCGTTTCGTATTGCCTTGAGCGAAATGGCGCACGAGCATGTTATCCGGGCTTATAATTATTTGAAGAATTTGATATAATTATTATTTGTATTTAAATAACAAACGGTACCGATTTGCACCGATACCGTTTGATTATTTCTTTCTGTTATACGTTGCCAATCCAAGGATAGACTTTAATTAAAGATCAACTTCTGTGTGACAAGACCCTTTTCAAAACGCAGTTTGACGATGTACATGCCGTTGGGCAGATCGTCGCGCTGCATTCTATAGGAATTATTTTTCAGGTTATTTACTGCTTTCACCAAGCGACCGCTCAGGTCGAATACCTGAATATCCTGGATTGGGAACTCCGCGGCACTCTGGAAGCTCACTTCGGCGTAAGCTGGATTGGGCATCATTTTTAGTTGCACGTCATTAGCGGTGATCACATCTTTGGTGGAAGATACAATCCCCGTCAGGTCGCAATCCAAGCCCAGCGCCACACAAGCTCTTGGTGCATAGTACGCCATGATGGTATCAATATATAAACGAGCCGTTACTGGGTCTGGCGGATCGTTGGTAACCGTTGGATCATTTGGATCGTAGAAATCCCAGCGTCCGGCATCCGTTGGATCGTCTGAGGGGAAAGGACACAAGCCCTCTCTGCCTCCGTTGCGGGTGTTGATCAGTTGGGAGAGCGGGTCAATAAAATTGGCGTCTTTCCATAGTTGGTTGTTGCCGAATTGATCTTGCTGTTGTGATACTGCATTGCTACCGCAAACGTCCACTACTGGAAGGTTAATAGGGGGTGGTACATTCAACACTGCGCAGTTATAAGGTGCAAACGGGTCGGTTGGTACATGGAAAGAAATGATTGGCTTTTGCCCTGCATCTACCCAAGAAGAATCACCCATTGCGCCACCCATGTTTACAGTTAGTTGATAATCAGAGCTATATTTAGTGTGGTTTGGATAGCAAAGTGTATCGCCTGCAGGGAACGGATAAGGTATACCAAGGGGTACCACACCTACCGTAGTGCCATTGATATCACCATTGATAGATTCAACAACCATTGGGAAGGGCTGACCTCCGATTGTGGTTGTAAATTTGGGCAGTAACACCTTGTTGTAGCTATCAAGAGATGCCGTGGCGAGCGAGATATAACCGCCGGTACCAATGCCCCAAACTACCATTTTGGTAGTGTCTACACCAAATGGGTTGTTGTTTTCAGCAACGGAGAGTTTGAAATAGCGAATTGCCGTGCGAGCATCCTGCACGCCACGATACGCTGCATTAATGATACCGAAGATACGATTGCTCTGGACTACATCAATTGGGTTCCAGCCCAGGCGATAGTCAACAGAAGCGGCTACGTAGCCCATTTTTGCCAGGCGGGTACATACTTCCACTACCGTTGAGTCCTCTTTAACACCATTTGGGCCGCCGTTGACATTTTTGGGCAGGAAGTTGCCCGTGTGGAATACCAGCACCACCGGACGCTTGCTTTCGGTATCGCCCTCCGGTTGGTACACATCCATTAGCAGTTGCTGAGGGACTGCCTGCCCTACCTGCTGTGCCAGGAGTACTGTTGCATTTACACCGTAAGAAACGTTGGTAGTTAGTTCTACATTGGAAAATATCTGATCAATATAACGGCGGTTTTGAGCTTGGAGCGCCATTATGCCACAGATCAGGAGAAAAAGTAGAATGTTGAATTTTTTCATATTGCTTGGTTTAAATGTAACAAAATATGTGATTCGGTTTATTTAGATTCATATAAAATTGAGAAATACGCCAATCGGCCGATGCGCGGACCGCCATAAGTCTGGAAAATTTGATTGTCCAGCAGGTTGGAAGCACCCAATTTAAAAGTAAGCCCTAGTTTCTTGGCGTTCCAGTTGATCTGTGCATCCAGCAGATCATACGACGGAATAAATCCGGTGAATTGAGGTGAACCTTCAAAAAGGAAGCCTTCTTGCCACTTGTAATTAATGCTGAAGCCGAAATTTTTAATGCCCCCAAAAATAATATCTCTGCCCGAAAGACCAATATTAAACTTGTGTTCCGGGGTATTGAAAGCGGGGATAATCGGATCGTCAATATCAGAGTTTAGTTTATTCCAGGAATAATTCCCTGACACCTGGAAGAAATCAGCAAAGTAATAGCTTGTACCAATCGAGAAGCCCTGCGTAGTCACCTGATTGATAGAGTTGGCAGCGTAGCGATATGCCTGTACTTCCCGTGGCAAATTAAACGAACTGTTTTCGTCAAATTCTACCGTCAAACCAATATTAAAGCCGAGGAAATCATTGTATATACTATAATAATAGCCGGCGTCCAGATAGAGTTTGCTCCATAAAATTGTGCGGTATCCAAGCTCAAAGGTTTTCACGCGCTCGGGCTTAACCGGAGCTACATCAAAGTAAACTAGTTTTTGACGATTGAGATCTGTTCTGAATTCATCAAATGATTCCAACGTAACTAAACTATCGGCTCCGTTGAGGTTGCCGGCAAGGATTGCCCGCCCTACGTTTAGAAACAGATATTGATCGGTCAGCGTTGGGTTGCGGATAGCGGAAGAATAAGAAGCCCGCAGATAATTATTGGGTTTGGGATTCCAGACCAAGGACGCCGCCGGCGTGGAAATCCAGTCGAAATTCTGGTTTTTATCAACACGAGCAGTGGCACTGGCTTTCAGCTTGCGATCGAAAAATTCTTTTTCGATACCGGCATAGAAACCAAATTCATAATTTTTGATTTTTATACCGGCGGTGTCAGAAAAGATAGTTCCTTCAGAGTTGGGGCGGTAAAACCGCACATTGCCGCCCACCGTAATTGCTTTAGTCCAGGTCGGTTCAAATTTATATTCGCCGTGAGCATGGTACAAGGCCGAACGATCAAAAAAGCGCGTTCCTTCCCGCTTGTTGCTCGATTTCGTACCCGAAATTCGTTTAAAAGCTTCTTCAAATTCTGGCGTGCCGGGCTTCAGGAAGTCGGTTGTTTCCGGGTTGCGGAAGTTACGAAGGTTGCAAAATCCTTCTGTTTCTGTATGCCAGACTCGCAGCGAATCGTTGTATTTTTGATTCCAGGCTTCTGCTGCTGCAAAATCAAAAGTTGGTGGAAAAGTGGAAAAATCCAACTGTGGATACCCCAGTTCCTGGATGCGCGGATTGATATTGTCGCGCCAGTATTGAGTGTAATCCTGTGCCCACAATTCATCACTTTTGGCGGATTCTTGCAACAAAAGCGCTGTAAAATAAGGGTCGAAAGAATTACCGGCATCCTCATGCGTAGCATAGGCGCGCAGGAAAAACTTGTTTTCCTTACGGAATTCGATTCGATGTTGGAAAAACAAAATATCGCGCAGGCTGAAGCGGTTATCACCCTGATAGACCGTTGTACCGCCACCGGCGCTGGAAGCAATGATCAACTCCGGCGATTCTAAGCCTTTAGCCGGATTGGTACGAAAATGGAAAGCCAGGTTGCCCTTGAAATTGTTGGTATTGTAATCCACCAGGTCTATTTCGCGGTAGCCGGTGCGGTGCCACACGCCCAGCCCCGGGAACGTCCAGGGGGGAGCTGTGGAAAGGTCATTCAGCGAGAAGTATTCGTCGCCATAAATGTTGACGGCATCGTAGCGCCCGGGATTATCTATGCCGGTCACGGTTCCATCTACCGGATCGTAGTTTTCAGCTTCCCAGTCGTCGGCACGTAGGAAGGAGAAATTGAGTTTATAGGCGAAAAATTCCTGCCCTTTTTTGTTGTTTACAACATTTGCCCAACGGGCGGCGGCTTCCATCAGATTGCGCTCGCCTACCTTCACCATTCCCGACAAGCCCTTGTGTAGGAAGGGGTTTTTGGTTTCCATGCTGATCACCCCGTTGAAGGCGTTGGGACCATAGAACGCCGAGCTGGCGCCGATGATGAGGTTCACGCGGTTGACGTCCAGTTCAGAGGAGCCGAGAAAATTGCCCAGCGAAAAGTTGAGTCCTGGCGACTGATTGTCCACGCCGTCAATGATCTGGAGGGAGCGCACCGGGCTGGTGCTGTTGAAGCCCCGGGTGTTGATGATTTTAAAACCAAGGCTCGCGGCGGTAAGATCCACGTCTTTCAGGGAGCCAAGCCCGTCGTAGAAACTGGCAGCCGGCGTTTCCCGGATACCAATGTTGTCCAGCGTTTCCATAGTGAGCGGCGATTGCTGCTGTCTCTCAGAGATGCGCCTGCCCGTCACTTCTACGGCGGAAATGGTGATAGAACTCTCCGACAGCAGTACCTTCACCCGATCTTTTGCGGATGCTACCACCAATTCTTGTTCGGTGTAGCCCACATAGCTGATAATCAACGTGATAGGGAATGTTTGGCTCGTTTCAATGCGGAAAGTGCCGTCATAATCGGTGATAGCGCCTTCAGTGGTGCCTTTGATCACCACACTGGCACTGACAAGTGGCTCGCCGGTAGCTGCGTCCACGACTTCTCCTCTAATTACATTTTGCGCGCACAGGGTAGATGCTGCTGCAGTAATTAAAATAAAATTTAGGAAAACATAGAGTTGTAAAAATTTCATATCTAATTTTCAGCGCTGATTTACAAAATGTTTGTTTCAGGTAGCCAAAATAGTGATTTTTGAATAACAGTTAACATCAGCTTAAAAAAAAATTAATGACTTTACCCAAATGCTGACAATTGTGCAAAAAAAGGTCAGAAAACCATGAACCAGAACCGGCGCGACTGCCTGCCAGAAGCCAAGAGCAACGATGTTGTAAAAAATGTCTGCCGAGAGAAATACTTGTTTTATTAAAAATACTTATATTTCGCAAGTAATTCCCCAATGCCTCTTTTTTCTTCTCTTCATCCCATGTCATAGCGAATTTTCGGCTAAACCAAAGAGCAGTTGGCAAAATAAATTTGTTGATTCTAAAATTAGAGAGAGCGTGTTATACAAAGTAAAACTCAAAAACGCGGATGACGTGGTGTTGTTGGACGACAAGGTATATGAATACCTTTCTACCGACCCCTACCTTGTCAAGGTTGATTTTATCAACAATTTGCGCAAGCACTCCAGCGGATGCGCTGTTTTTCAGAAAACCTGGAAAAAAGCAGACGGAGGCTACAAGACGGAAACCATTTATTTGCACAAAATCATTGCAGAAAAATTTCTCAATGATGGCAAAACCAGGGACAAAAACCTGGTGGGCGCCAAAAATGGCAACAAATTGGACTGCCGTTTGGAAAACATCGTCTATCGCTCCCGATCGGTTGCTAGCCGCAAGCGCAAAACCAGTAGCCGCGCCGGCTACACGGGCGTGTACAAGGAAAATAACCGCTACCGGGCGGTGATCTCTGTCAATCGGAAATCTATTCACATCGGCATGTTCCCGACTGCCGAAGAAGCAGCCTTGGCTTACAATAAAAAGTCGAGAGAATTGTATGGTGAAGATGGTAAAATAAACATTATAAAGCCAAAGAAAAACAACGAGGAAGAATCCCTCAGCTGACGTGGTGCATAAAAGCGTCAGGATGGCTTTATGCCGCGGGTCATCTCCCGCTTGCCCGGCGGACCTGGTAAGGTTTCCAACTGGAAACCAACGCTTTTCAGGGTTCTTTTTACGCTTCCTTTAGCGCTGTAAGTGACAAAGACGCCTCCGGGGACGAGTGCTGCAAAGGCTCTTTGCAATACGGCTGCTTCCCAGAGTTCTGGCTGAACGGAAGGAGCAAAGGCATCAAAATAGACAACGTCAAATTGCGCAGGGTAATCAACATTTTCAAATCTGCTAAGCTTTTTTTGGAAGGAGAAGAACGGGGTAAGCTGCTGGTTCATTTCCGGGGTGCATTCGTGCATCTGCAAAAATGCCGACTGAAAATGGGGCGCGCCCAGAAGGGTGGGGTAGTTGAGCTGAATTGCCTGTTCCACGCTGATCGGGAAAGCCTCAATCGCTTCATAATGAATATTCCAGCCATGCTGGGCAGCCTCCAGCAGGGTTAGAAATGCATTTAATCCTGAGCCAAAACCAAATTCCAGGATTCCTAAGTCCTTTTTCGCCAGAGCTTTAGCATATAAACCTGCTTCGATGAAGACATGCCGCGACTCTTGCACTGCGCCGTAACGAGAGTGATAGCTTACGCCGTATTCTTTCGATACAATCGAATGAGACCCGTCCTGCGTTTCAAAAATCAGCCCGTCCATTGCGTTTCCGGTTGGGAAAATGGTGAATTGCCAATTGTTTATTGCTGATTTTGAGTTAAAGTAGTCACCATCTATACAATTAACGACAAGCGATACTTTCTTTCAATTCTTCAGCGGAAATATCCAAATGAGAGGCATCGTAGATGCACTCGCCGTTTCGAATGAGTAGCAACTGAGGTGATTCATGATGCACCTCAAAATATCTGGCGGCTTCCTGCGAGATACCCCGATACTCGATCACATCCAAGAAATAAGCAGCAATTTCTGATTCCATAAAATCCCAGCCACTTTCCAGGCGATACCTGGAAATGCTGCTCAGTGAGCACCGCGTGCTATGCTTGTATATGATGCAGGGGCGTTGATACGAAAGCGCTGCTATTTCTTCGATTTGTTCTTTGCGATCGAGCGTTTTCCAGTTAATCATTATTAAAAAAACATTTGCACCAGCCCTTTTAAAACATCCAGCACGTCAACCGAAAAATTGGTTGGGCAGCCGTAGCCGCGATTGCAGGAAGAAAAAGCCATCAAAATAGCTGCTGCAAAAACAATTTTTGCAAAGTTTTTTACGAGGGATTTGTTTTTCATTGAATACTGATTTTGTTGATATGTTCACAGATTATTTGAATGACTTTGAAACAACCCTACAAACGATTCGGTTGTCAGGGTTATTTTATGACTTTTGACAACCTTGACGAATCGCTGCAAAATTTTTACAAAAATAACATTTATAACCGATATGGAATAAGCCTTTTTTAATAAGATTCAAACCACAGTGGCAAAAACTTGTTGAATAGATGTGCAAAAAAGATCGTACTGCTTATTTTTGTGTGTTCTAAAAGAAATATTGAACATTCAAACCTTGAACTGAAAATACGATGGCAAGAAAAATAGCATTGCGCGATGCCTTGCGCGAAGCAATGGTGGAAGAAATGCGCCGCGACGAAACAGTGTTTCTGATGGGGGAAGAGGTTGCAGAGTACAACGGCGCCTACAAAGTAAGTAAAGGCATGCTGGACGAATTCGGACCCAAGCGGGTGATTGACACTCCCATTGCCGAACTTGGCTTTGCTGGCATCGGGGTAGGCGCTGCGATGAACGGTTTGCGCCCGATCGTGGAATTTATGACCTGGAATTTTGCTGTACTGGCTTTCGACCAAATTGTGAATAACGCTGCCAAAACACTCTCGCAATCGGCAGGGCAATTCAAATGCCCGATTGTTTTTCGCGGACCCTCGGGTTCGGCGGGGCAGTTGGCGCAGCAGCATTCGCAGACGTTTGAAAGCTGGCTGGGCAACGTGCCGGGGCTGAAGGTGATTTCCTGCGTTGATCCGGCAGATGCCAAAGGTTTACTCAAATCCGCCATTCGCGACGACGATCCGGTTTGTGTAATGGAATCAGAACTTTTGTACGGATACGAAGGTGAAGTGCCCGATGGTGAATACCTGGTGCCGATTGGTGTGGCTGCGGTACGCAAATATGGCGCTGACGTGACGCTGGTGTCGTTCAACAAAATGATGCTCCCAACGCTGGAAGCTGCTCAGGAATTGGCAAAGGAAGGTATTGACGCTGAAGTGATTGACCTGCGCACTATTCGTCCGCTAGACATTCGCACGGTGGTAGCATCGGTAAAAAAAACCAATCGTTTGGTGGTCATTGACGAAAGCTGGCCTTTTGCCGGCATCTCGGCGGAAGTGGCTTACGAAGTGCAAAAATACGCTTTTGACTATCTCGACGCACCGGTGACGCGCGTCAACTCGGCGGATACTTCGCTGGGCTACGCCCCTACTTTTGTGGAAGAATATCTGCCCAACGCTGAAAAAATTATCCGTGCCGTAAAAGAAGTGATGTACGTGACACATTAAAACGGATATTTTGTTATTAGCATCAATCCAAAATGGCAAAAACAGCAGGCTCGATCGCTCAAGTCTGCTGTTTTGTCTTTTACCAGGATTGAATTTTAACTCAGCGCACTTTCCAACTGCTTCAGGTCTTTTTCGCTCAGTACTTCCTGCAACATTTCCAAAATAGCTTTGAAAAATGGCTCCGGAGCATTGACTTTGAATGTCCTCAACAAACCCGCGCGGGTGCTGTGATTCAGCGCCGGCAGCATGAAACGCCACATGGTGAGGAGGTCTTCCGGTTTGTTTTTACTGAGGATTTCTTTGCGATGTCCCAGAATTTCCTCATCTGTAAAGTACTGGTAAATAAGAGGTTGTATTTCTATTTCCTCGTCGAGCATATGTGACAGATGCAAACCATGCAATTCGCTAAGCTTCTGATAGAATTGAGCGCCGAGGTCGCTTACATCCTGCCCTTCGGCTGCCAGTAGATGAATAGCTTCCAATTGCTGTTCCAACGCGTGCTGCAAATCTTCCAGATGCTCGTGATCGTCGCGTTCGTGCTCGGTGTAACCAGGGGCGCG
>CAZQTF010000050.1:0-19996 GCA_964596135.1 uncultured Saprospiraceae bacterium
CCCTAAAGGCTATATGCGTCAATTCGGTATCTGCCGGGTAAAATTCCGTGACATGGCTCTGGAAGGTAAACTTCCCGGAGTAACAAAATCAAGTTGGTAAAAAATTGCAGGTTGTTTATTTTACATTATTTATCAGAAAATAATAAAAATGATAAATAATTAACAATCAGTAGTATATCATTTCAAAAACCGGCAAGGTTCCATTTTCGGAAAACCAGTCGGTGAAATCTCAATCAAATGGCAGTTACAGATCCGATAGCAGATTTTCTGACGCGCATTCGGAATGCGCAGCAAGCAGGACACAGGATTGTGGAGATTCCTGCTTCCAATCTTAAAAAGCGTATCACAGAGATTTTGTACGATCAGGGTTACATCCTCAAGTACAAGTTTGATGAAGAGGGAGGAAAAGGAACGCAAGGAGTTATCAAAATTGCTTTGAAATACGATCCGGTGACCAGAAAGCCTATTATTCGTTCGCTTGAAAGAGTGAGCAAACCGGGTTTGCGCAAATTTTCCAAATCGGATGAACTTCCTCGGGTTATCAATGGATTAGGTGTTGCGATTATCTCTACTTCCAAAGGAGTAATGACCGACAAACAAGCGAGAGAAGCAAACGTGGGAGGAGAAGTACTTTGTTATGTTTACTAATTGATCAGGCTATTAAATTAGAAATAAAATGTCACGAGTAGGAAAAGTACCGATTTCAATTCCGAAAGGTGTGGAAATCAATATCAGCAAGGGCAATTTGGTGACGGTAAAAGGACCAAAAGGAACGCTAAGCCAGCAGGTAGATCCAGATATTCAACTGGACATTCAGGATGGGGAGCTGACGGTCAAGCGTCCTACAAACCAAATTCGCCATCGCTCGCTGCATGGGCTGTACCGCGCCTTGCTCAACAATATGGTGAAGGGCGTAACCGAAGGTTTTGTGAAGGAACTGGAACTTGTAGGGGTTGGTTATCGCGCTGCCAATACCGGTCAGTTGCTCGAATTGACGCTGGGGTATTCGCACCCGATTTTTTTCTATGTTCCATCGGAAATTAAGTTGGAAACGAAACAGGATAAAGGGAAAAACCCGCTGGTGCGTTTGGAAAGTATTGATAAGCAATTGTTGGGGCAGGTAGCTGCGAAAATACGAGGTCTCAGAAAACCGGAACCTTATAAAGGGAAGGGTGTCAAGTATGTGGATGAGATTATTAGGCGTAAAGCAGGTAAAACCGCGGGTGGTAAAAAATAAAATCACTGATTATTCAATATTTATTATCAGCCTGAGGATCAGCACTTTGCAAAAGGAATCAGCGATCAAAGATAAATAATTAATAATTTCGTAGCGTCTTGGGTTGGATGTTATGCCCTACACTAAGACTAAAACCGAAAAACAATGCAATTTAGTAAAGAGGGTAGAAGAAGGAAGATTCACTACCGTATCCGCAGAAAAGTAACCGGCACGGCTCAAAGACCGCGCCTGAGTGTTTATAGAAGTAACAAGTACATTTACTGTCAGGCGATTGACGATATCGCTGGCGTTACTTTGGCTTTCGCTTCATCGCGGGAAGAGAGCATCGCCAAGAATGTCAACAAAGTGGAGCAATCGAAGCAGGTCGGTAAAATACTGGCGGAGCGTGTCAAAGCACACAATATTGTCAATGCTGTTTTCGATCGTGGCGGGTATCTGTATCACGGAAGGGTAAAAGCGCTGGCGGATGGTGCTCGTGAAGGAGGGCTCCAATTTTAAAAATTCTTAATTGATTGCAATAATGGCAAAAAATAATCAAAGTAATAGCAAAGACAGAGTGAAACCAGCTGAGACGGAGTTGAAAGAGAAGCTCGTAAGTCTCAATCGTGTGGCGAAAGTGACTAAAGGTGGTAGAACTTTCAGTTTCGCGGCGATCGTGGTAGTGGGGGATGGCAATGGTACTGTTGGTCACGGTCTTGGGAAAGCGCGCGATGTATCTGAGTCTATTGCGAAAGCGGTGGATGATGCGAAGAAGAACTTGGTGAAAGTGCCAATTCATAAAGGGACAATTCCGCATGAGCAAAAGGGGAAATTCGGCGCCGGCAAGGTATTGATCAAACCTGCAGCAGATGGTACCGGTGTAATCGCGGGGGGCGCGATGCGCGCAGTGCTAGAAATTGCCGGCGTGCACAACGTATTGGCAAAATCCCAGGGATCTTCCAACCCGCACAATGTGGTGAAAGCTACTATTGATGCGTTGTCGAAAATGAGAAACCCGATGGCAATTGCCAAACAACGCAGCATTTCCTTGGAAAAGGTTTTCAAAGGCTAATCAGGCTTTTTGCGAAGAAGATAAACCGAAAAGAGATGGCAAAGATAAAAATAACTCAGATTAAGAGCGCTATTGACCGCCCAAAACGCCAGAAGGAAACCGTCAAGGCACTGGGAATCAAGAAGTTGCATCAGGTGGTTGTTCACGAAGCTACCCCACAGATACTCGGCATGGTGAAAAAAGTCAGCCATTTGGTGAAAGTGGAAGAAGCCTGATAACGGGAATTTCCGCATGGCAAGATGGGGAAAACCGGCAGCTATTGAAATATTTTTATGTCAATTTCGGCCACAGAATCCCAGATTGTTGGATTTTACATTTTTTTATTTAAAAAACGATTAAATTGCAGATATAAAATGGAATTGCATAGCTTAAAGCCTGCACCAGGTTCTGTAAAAAAGAGAAAGCGCGTAGCCAGAGGACAAGGTTCTGGGCACGGGGGCACAGCTACTCGCGGGCACAAAGGCGCCAAATCCCGTTCGGGAGATAAGCGCAAGCGCAATTTTGAAGGTGGACAGATGCCACTGCAAATGCGTGTTGCAAAGGTCGGCTTTAAGAATCCGACGCGCGTGGAGTATGTAGGCATCAATCTTGGCAGACTGCAGGATATTGCCGAGAAATTTAAGCTCAGTACTATTGATGTTGATGCCCTTGTTGCAAATGGCGTTGTGAAGAAAACTGACCATATAAAAATCCTGGGCGCAGGTGTGTTAAAGACGAAGTTGGATGTGACTGCGCATGCATTTTCTGCTACAGCCAAGGAAGCAATCGAAAAACTTGGCGGTAGTGTTAATATTGTTAAATAGTTGCAATGAAAAGACTGATCACTACGCTCAAAAACATTTGGAAAATAAAAGAACTGCGTAACCGCATTCTATTTACGCTGGGGTTGCTTATGGTATACCGCTTTGGTTCGTACATTGTACTTCCAGGTGTGATACCCTCCGTTTTGGAAAGTGCAGCCCAAAACAGAAGTACGCCCAATGATCTTCTTGGCTTACTCAATGTGTTTACTGGCGGTGCTTTTAATAACGCTGCCATCTTTGCTTTGGGCATTATGCCCTATATCACGGCTTCGATCATTATTCAGTTGTTAGGATTCGCAGTACCTTATTTCCAGCGTTTGCAGCAGAAAGAAGGAGAGTCAGGACGAAAGAAACTGAATCAGATTACCCGTCTTCTTACGGTTGCCATTACATTGGTACAAAGTGGCGGTTATCTCACGTACATCAATAGTTTGGGCGCTGTAGATCAGTCTATTCCGAGTGGAATTTTCTGGCTTTCCAATATTATTATTCTGGCTACCGGTACCGTCTTTGCCATGTGGCTCGGCGAACGTATTACCGACCGCGGCATTGGCAATGGCGTTTCTCTGTTGATTATGGTTGGTATTATGGCAAGATTGCCACAGGCAATTGCTGCTGAATTTCTATTGCGTTTGGAAAGTGGTATTCTGCTTTTTATTTTGGAAATCGCACTTTTATTTGTAGTGGTAATGGCAACGATTGTCATCGTACAAGGCGTTCGCAAAATTCCAATCCAATTTGCAAAGCGTATGGTAGGGCGTGGCTCAAATGCTATGCCAGCAGCCGGCGCGAGGGACTATATCCCTCTGAAGGTCAATGCTGCGGGGGTTATGCCAATTATCTTCGCACAAGCCCTGATGTTCTTACCGGCTACGGCGGCACAGTTTATTTCAGGTGATGCAGCTGCGGCAAGTCCTGTACTGCGCGCATTGAATGATTTCACCTCGGCGCCATACAACATCATTTATTTTATTTTGGTAGTGGTGTTCACATACATTTATACAGCTTTGATGGTAAATCCGCAACAATACGCGGAGTATCTGAAGCGCCAGAATGCATTTATTCCAGGTATAAAGCCGGGTAAACCTACAGCTGATTTTATTGATGCTGTAACCACGCGAATTACACTTCCCGGGTCTATTTTTCTTGGGCTTATCTCTGTTTTACCGGCATTTGCCGCTGCCTTTGGTATAAATACTGCTTTTGCTGTTTTCTTTGGAGGTACGTCATTGCTTATCCTTGTCGGGGTAGTTCTGGATACATTGCAGCAAATCGAAAGCCATTTATTGATGCGCCGATATGATGGTCTTGTAAAATCAGGTAAAATTCAGGGCAGACAGAGCCGGATGCAAGGTATTGGTGCGAATATGTAGGATTCAAACTTTATGCTTTGTCGAATGGTTGTTATAAGCAATTGATCAAATCTTACATGTTTCGAAAGTATGATATACTATAAAACCGACGAAGAAATTGAGTTGATACGCCAAAGTTGCCTCTTAGTTTGTAAGACACTGGCGCACGTGGGTTCGATTCTTCGTCCGGGTATTAGCGGAGAGACAATCGACAAAGCTGCCGAAGAGTTTATCTTGGATCATAATGCTGCTCCTGCATTCAAGGGATATCGGGGATTTCCAGCCTCGCTCTGCGTGTCCGTAAACGACGTTGTCGTGCATGGTATTCCTAATAGCAAGCAGATATTTGGAGAACGGGATGTCGTGTCAATAGACTGCGGAGTGTACATGAATGGATATTTTGGCGATGCTGCTTACACCTTTGCAATCGGGGATGTAGAGGAAGATGTGATGGATTTGCTTCGGGTGACAAACGCTTCTCTATACAAAGGTATTCAACAGGCGGTGCCGGGTAATCGAGTGGGAGACATCGGTTTTGCAATTCAGTACTTTGTAGAAAAACTGCACGGTTATGGAGTTGTACGGGAACTGGTTGGTCACGGTGTCGGACGTGAATTACACGAATCGCCGGAAGTTCCGAATTATGGGCAAAGAGGACGTGGTGTAAAGCTAAAGGAAGGCTTGGTTATAGCGATTGAGCCAATGGTGAATATGGGTAAAAAAGATGTGCGTACCTCTAAGGATGGTTGGACGGTGCATGCCAAGGATGGCAAGCCCTCTGCTCATTACGAACACACGATCGCAGTAAGAAAAGGAAAGGCGGATATTTTATCTGACCATTCTTTTATTGAGGCGGCGATCCGGAATAATCCGAATCTCAAAGAGATTGAATTGAAGAAACCCACGGCTGTTTAGGACGTCGGTATTTATTTTTTATAAATAGAGATGTTTCATTTTTTTGGAGAAAAGATAAGTGATTTTCAATTCTTATTCTTATCTTTGCACTCCGAATTTCAATTATGGCAAAAAAGAACCTTATTAAGCAGGATGGTATAATCGAAGAGGCGTTGTCCAATGCTATGTTTAGAGTACGCTTGGAAAACGATCACCAGATTATTGCAACTATCTCTGGAAAAATGAGGATGAACTATATTCGAATTCTGCCAGGCGATAAGGTTGCTGTGGAGATGTCTCCATACGACCTGACGCGCGGAAGGATCATTTACCGATACAAATAAAGTGTCATGAAAGTCAGAGCATCCGTTAAAAAACGTTCCGCTGATTGCAAGATTGTAAGAAGAAAAGGGAAAATTTACATTATCAATAAGAAAAACCCTAAGTTCAAACAACGTCAGGGTTAATTGATTTACGAATCATAATTTACGCATTTCGAAAAACAGTAAAGCGTAAATTAAAAATCTAACATCAAAAATGGCTCGTATTGTAGGTATTGACTTGCCGAGAAATAAACGTGGGGTGATCAGCCTTACTTATATCTACGGTATTGGAAAGTCCTCTGCCAAGGCAATTCTCGACGAGGCTGGAATCAGCGAGGATACAAAAGTAGAAGACTGGACAGATGAGAATGTTCGTGAGATCACTCGTATTATCACCAACTCGTACAAGGTCGAAGGTGAATTGCGCTCAGAGGTGCAATTGAATATCAAGCGTTTGATGGATATTGGCTGTTATCGTGGTTTACGCCATCGCAAAGGATTGCCGCTGCGGGGGCAACGCACCAGAACCAACGCCCGTACACGTAAAGGTAAGCGTAAGACCGTGGCTAATAAGAAGAAAGCAACCAAATGATAAATTGTTTTTCTTAATTATTGTTGATTGGTGACAATCAACAGTTTACAATTCTCAATCTAACTAAGATGGCAAAGGCAGCAAAGAAAGTAAAAAAGAGAAAAGTAAAAGTAGAGCCGGAAGGTTTGGCATATATTCAGGCGAGTTTCAATAACATCATTATTTCTATCTGCAATAAGCAGGGACAAGTAATATCATGGGCTTCTGCGGGCAAGGCGGGTTTCCGCGGTTCTAAGAAAAATACCCCGTATGCGGCGCAAATCGCGGCGAATGATGCGGCAAAAGTAGCCTACGACGCAGGCATGCGTACGGCAGAAGTATTTGTAAAAGGTCCTGGCTCTGGTCGAGAAGCAGCAATCCGTGCAATTGATGGTGCGGGTATAAAAGTATCCAAGATTCAGGATGTAACGCCGATTCCCCACAATGGGTGTCGCCCGCCGAAACGTAGGAGAGTGTAATCATTAGCACACAAAGAAAACGATTGATCCAAAATGGCAAGATATACTGGACCAAAAACAAAGAAGGCAAGAACATTTGGTGAGCCTATCTTCGGTTTTGATAAAGCTTTTGAAAAAAGAAAGTTTCCTCCGGGGCAACACGGTCAGGCAAGAAAGCGCAAGCAGCGTTCTGACTATGCTCAGCAATTGCAGGAAAAGCAAAAGGCTAAATACACCTATGGCGTATTGGAACGCCAATTCAGAAACCTATTTGACAAAGCGAGCCGCAAGAAAGGTGTAACCGGGGAAGTACTGCTCCAATATCTGGAGGCGAGACTCGACAATACGGTTTTCCGGCTGGGGATTGCTCCTACGCGTGCTGCTGCGCGCCAATTCGTATCGCACAAGCATATCACAGTAAATGGTGTAGTGACCAACATCCCATCGTACCATTTACGCCCCGGCGATATTGTCGGCGTTCGAGGTCAGTCTAAATCAATGGAGGCGATCAAAAACAGTGTAAGCGGTAAGAAGGATGCGCGTAAATTCCCCTGGTTGGAGTTCAATCCGGATAAAATGCAGGGTGTTTTTCTGGAATATCCCTCCAGAGATCTGATACCAGAGAAAATAAACGAACAGCTCATCGTCGAATTGTATTCTAAGTAACCTTCGTTTTGACAGTCCGATTCCGGACTGTCAAAACTTGTATTAACAGGTAAGGGTTATTTAGTGCCCTTCCGACAAGCAAGTTCGCGGGTTAATCCTTTCAAAGTTTCAAACCAAGCTATGAGTATATTAAATTTTCAGAAGCCTGACAAAATTGTAATGCAAAAGTCTGACGATTTCGAAGGACTTTTTGAATTCAAGCCTTTAGAGCCTGGCTTCGGACAAACTATTGGCAACTCCCTGCGTCGGGTGTTACTTTCGTCGCTGGAGGGCTACGCTATTTCTGCTGTACGTATCGCAGGAGTAGAACATGAATTTTCAACGATACGCGGCGTAGTGGAAGATATGGTGGAAATTATCCTCAATCTGAAGCAGGTGCGCTTAAAGTGTATGATTTCTAACGAAGATATTTCTAACGAGAAAATATACCTGACAATCAGCGGGAAGGAAGAATTCAAAGCCGGTGATATCGAAGAACACACCAATGTGTTCAAAGTGATGAACCCTGACCAACTGATCTGTACGATGGAACCCTCTGTAAGTTTGGAGGTAGAATTCACGATTACCAAGGGGCGCGGTTATGTGCCGGCAGACGAAAATCTGCCGAAAGATGCTCCAATTGGCGTTATTCCCATTGATGCGATTTATACTCCGATCAAAAACGTCGCTTACCGAGTGGAAAATACGCGTGTAGGACAACGCACGGATTATGAAAAACTCTCAATTGACGTAAAGACAGATGGCACCATTCATCCCGAAGATGCCATTAAAGAAGCTTCCAGAATTCTGATTCAGCACCTGATGCTGATTACAGATGAGAATATTACATTTGATGATGCTTCCAGCCGCGAAGATAACATCGTAGACGAACATATTCTGCACATGCGCAAATTGTTGAAGACTTCTTTGGAAGACCTCGACTTGTCGGTGCGCGCTTACAACTGTCTTAAAGCTGCCAAAATCAACACGCTTGCAGAACTGGTTCGATATGATACGCACGAGTTGCTGAAGTTCCGCAACTTCGGCAAGAAATCGCTGGTAGAAATCGAAGAATTGTTACAAGATAAAGGCTTGACCTTTGGCATGGATCTGTCAAAATACAAGCTGGAAGAAGAATAGCAGTCAGAAAAAATATGGCAGGCTTCTCTGGGCTTGCCATGTTTTCCAAAGACAACTCTATTGGCGATAGTTGTCTGTTTTCTAATAACTCTTGCAATAACCGATTAGCCGGAAGATGTGCCAATCATCCCCTGTGTTTTCGGCGAAACGTGTTGCGAAGCTAATTTTAATGAACAATGAGACATGGTAAAAAAGACAACCATTTAGGGCGTACCGTTACCCACCGCAAAGCGCTGATGAAAAACTTAGCGCAGGCGTTGATCCAACACAAGCGCATCAACACGACCTTGGCAAAAGCGAAAGCACTGCGCGTGTACATCGAACCGCTGGTGACCAAAGCAAAAAACAACACGACTCATTCCCGCCGTGTCGTATTTACTTATCTGCAAAATAAAGAAGCAGTAAAGGAATTATTTGGTACTATCGCCGAAAAGGTAGGGGATCGCCCCGGTGGCTATGTGCGTGTGATAAAAACCGGCTTTCGCCAGGGGGATGGCGCAGAAACGGCTATGATCGAATTTGTTGACTTCAATGAAGTGTACACCACTGGTGAAGATTCTGGTAAAGGTGGTGGACGCAAGAGACGCCGTCGCCGGGGTGGTGGAAGTGGCTCAGCTCAGGTAACAGAAACGAGGACTGCCGCTCCGACCATAGCAACAGCTGAGGAAGAAGCCGGAGCTTTGGTAGAGGAGGCATCTGCAGAGACTACTGAAGAAATCTCGGATGAGATAAATGAAGTGCAGGAAGAAAAAAAATCGGAAGAATAATCAATGAATAATTTTTCCAGCCATACGACGAAAGGCGACGCCAAAGAAATGGCGTCGCCTTTCGTTTTTTGTTGTAAGAAATCGAAATTCTGATTTTTGATTTCTTGCTTGTTGAACTATCTTTGCACGAATTTCTAAAAACAGATTTCAGGAGGTGAGCGTCAGTTTCTGAAATCTAAAAGCTAAGGTCTTAACGAAGAAATGAGCGAATTGCAACAAATCCCGGCGGTATTGCTTCTGGAAGACGGTACGGTTTTCCATGGTAAAGCGGCAGGGAAGATAGGTACAACAACGGGAGAAATCTGCTTCAATACCGGTATGACCGGCTACCAGGAGATTTTTACCGATCCATCCTACTACGGTCAGCTTCTGGTGGCTACGAATGCGCACATTGGCAATTATGGCGCCAAGCGCACGGAAGTGGAATCCCACAGTATCAAAATCGCAGGTTTAATTTGTAAAAATTTTACCGTATCATATTCCCGTCACAAGGCGGATGAATCCATCCAGGAGTATTTTGAAGAGGAGCATCTGGTCGGGATTTCTAATGTGGATACCCGCGCTATCGTGCGCCATATTCGCGACAAAGGGGCGATGAATGCCATCATTTCTTCCGAAATTCATGATATGGATGAACTGAAGCGACGCCTCGCGGAAGTACCCAGTATGGAAGGGCTCGAACTGGCGTCGAAGGTAAGTACCAAAGAACCTTATTTTTATGGTGATCCGCACGCCAAATTCCGGGTAGCAGCTATGGATTATGGCATCAAGCAAAATATTTTGCAATGCCTTGCAGATCGTGGTTGTTATGTGAAGGTTTTTCCGGCGAAATCGAGCATAGAAGAGGTAAAAGCTTTCCACCCGGATGGCTATTTTATTTCAAATGGACCTGGCGACCCCGCTTCAATGGATTATGCTGTGGCAACGGTTCAGGAAATTTTGAAAGAGGATAAGCCGTTGTTTGGCATTTGCCTGGGGCATCAGTTGCTGGCATTGGCGGCGGGGATACCTACGCATAAAATGCACCATGGGCACCGAGGCATCAATCATCCGGTGACGAATCTAATCACTGGGCACAGCGAAATTACCAGTCAGAATCACGGTTTTGAAGTAGATCGGGCGGTGATCGAATCAAAGGCAGACGAAATCGAAATCACACATGTAAACCTGAATGACAACACAGTGGAAGGGTTGCGACTCAAGAAAAAGAAGGCTTTTTCGGTGCAATACCATCCGGAGGCTTCACCTGGACCTCATGATGCGCGTTATTTGTTCGATGACTTTATAAAGTTAATGCAGAATTAATATCTATTTTCCGATCTGGATATGGAGAAATTGAGAAATTAGGGCGCGTTGTTTGACAACAATGTTGTATCAGCATGCCAAAACATATAAAACAGAATTATGAGTACAATTATTGACATCAAAGCCAGAGAAATTCTGGATTCTCGCGGAAATCCGACTGTCGAAGTTGAAGTGTTGACCGAAAGCGGCTACTTTGGTCGTGCGGCGGTGCCCTCGGGGGCATCTACGGGTGCGCACGAGGCAGTAGAATTGCGAGACGGCGATACAGAGCGCTACCTTGGCAAAGGTGTTCTGAAAGCTTGCAGCAACGTGGAGGAGATCATTGGAGAAGAAATTATTGGTTTGGATGTGTTCGACCAACGTTACATTGACCAGATCATGATTGACCTCGACGGCACAAAAAATAAATCGAAGCTTGGCGCAAATGCCATGCTGGCGGTTTCGCTGGCAGTAGCAAAAGCAGCGGCTGAAGCGGCGGAAATGCCCTTGTATCGCTACTTGGGGGGAGTGAATGCGCATGTACTGCCGGTGCCAATGATGAATATCCTGAATGGAGGCTCTCATGCCGATAATTCTATTGATTTTCAAGAGTTTATGATTATGCCGGTGGGCGCCGAATTTTTTTCGGAAGGTTTGCGCATGGGAGTAGAGGTGTTTCATCATCTGAAAAGCGTATTAAAGAAAAAAGGATACTCTACCAACGTTGGCGACGAAGGCGGCTTCGCTCCGAATATTAAATCGAATCAGGAAGCCATTGAAACCGTGCTCCAGGCGATTGAGGCGGCGGGTTTTCGTCCGGGCGAAGATATTATGATTGCAATGGATGCGGCGGCTTCCGAATTCTATGATGAAGAATCAAAAATGTATCATTTTAAGAAGTCAACCGGTGATAAACTCACCTCTTCGGAAATGGTGTCTTTCTGGAAAGAATGGAGCAACAAATATCCTATTTTCTCGATCGAAGACGGTCTGTTTGAAGATGACTGGGATGGCTGGGCTGCGTTGACCAAAGAAATCGGGCATCGCGTGCAGCTTGTGGGCGATGATCTGTTTGTCACGAATGTAAGCCGCCTGCAGCAAGGTATTGACAACAACGTGGCAAATGCAATTCTCATCAAAGTCAACCAGATCGGTACACTAACTGAAACGATTGATGCCGTGCAACTGGCAACACGCAACGCGTATCGCAACGTGATCAGCCACCGTTCTGGCGAAACCGAAGATACAACCATTGCCGACCTGGCCGTTGCGCTCAATACCGGGCAAATCAAAACCGGCTCTGCTTCGCGCTCCGACCGGATCGCCAAATACAACCAATTGCTTCGCATCGAAGAAGAATTGGCAGAGTCTGCAGTTTACCCCGGTAAACTACTGCTGAACCGCAAATCCTAAGCTCTGGTTGATCGTCAATGGTGATGACTCGAAAGGGTCTGTATTGACTAAAGACGATCAACTGTTTGACTTTTTTGAGCATAAAATTTTTTATAGCGTCGGATTGTTATAACTTTGAAACACTGATACTGATTTTTAAAAAAAACATTCCGATCATGATTGCCAATAATTTAATTCCGCCTTGGCTACAAGGGTTGTTCAAACCTTTCGGCAATAAGTTCTTGTTTGTGCTCGTGCTCTTTTTCGGCTGGATGCTTTTTTTCGATAAGCACGGCATGCTTACGCAGTTTCGCTTGCAAAGGTCTGTAAATCAGCTTGAAGCAGATAAAGAATTTTATCAGGATAAAATCAGGGAATCGCATGAGGCGAGAGAAGACCTTGAAATCAATAAAGAAAAGTATGCGCGGGAGCATTATTACATGAAAAAGAGTGATGAAGACGTTTTTATCATCGAGAAAGAATAATCATTTCACAATTAATAATAGTCAATAGAAATGTCAGTACTCGTTAATAAGCACTCCAGGGTTATTGTACAGGGATTCACCGGTAAGGAGGGTACGTTTCATGCCACCCAGATGATCGAATATGGCACCAATGTGATTGGCGGGGTAACGCCGGGTAAAGGTGGCACGCTGCACCTCGATCGTCCGGTTTTTAATACGGTGAAAGACGCAGTGGAAAAAGAAGGCGCCGATACCTCGGTTATTTTTGTTCCGCCACCTTTTGCTGCCGATGCGATTATGGAAGCAGCCGAAGCCGGTATCAAGGTAGTCATTTGTATTACCGAAGGGATTCCGGTTCAGGATATGATGAAAGCCAAAGCTTATATCCAGGATTTTGATACACGCCTTATTGGTCCGAACTGCCCGGGGGTGATCACGCCGGATGAGGCAAAGTGTGGTATCATGCCAGGATTTATTCATCGGAAAGGCACGATTGGTATTGTCTCCCGCTCTGGTACGTTGACTTACGAGGCTGTAGATCAGGTAACAAAAGCCGGAATGGGGCAATCTACCTGCATTGGTATCGGCGGTGACCCGATCGTGGGAACCACGACCAAAGAAGCTGTAGAATTGTTGATGAATGACCCGGAAACTGAAGGTATCATCATGATCGGTGAGATTGGCGGCGGCATGGAAGCCGAAGCGGCTTACTGGATAAAAGAAAACGGCACCAAACCGGTTGTTGGTTTTATTGCTGGTCAAACGGCGCCAAAAGGTCGGAAAATGGGGCACGCTGGTGCAATCATTGGCGGCGCGGCAGATACCGCAGAAGCCAAAATGAAAATCATGGCAGAGTGCGGTATTCATGTGGTAAAATCTCCTGCTACCATCGGTGCTACAATGGCGCGAATACTAAAAGGCGTGACGGTATAAACCGGAAGCAAAAAATACATTTTATGAAAAACCCTCTTGCGCACACGCACAAGAGGGTTTTTGCATAACGAGTCCTCACAAAGACGAAAACTTCCGCTGTTCCCGTCCGCGGGCTTTTTCCAATAGTTCTGTTACTTCTTTGTCGCTTACCTGATAAAAATTTTCGTAAAACTCGCCAACAGCGTAGAAATCTTCGGGTATCAAAAGACACACAAACTCGTCCACCTCATCTTTAATTTTTCTTGCTGCTTGTGACGAGGCTACCGGTACAGCCACGACAATATGGCTGGGTTTGCTTTGCCGGATCAGTTCAATCGAAGACAAAAGCGTGCTACCCGTTGCAATACCATCATCCACAATAATGACGATACGGTCGGTAAGATTTTCCGGCTTTCGTGCGCCATAGTACATTTGTTGTCTTTTGCGCAGCACCTCCCGAACCCGCTCGGTTTCTTCTTCGATATACTCATCTGGTATGCCTTCCGCCCGATGCAAAACATGACCGGCGAGGCTCACCGCGCCAATGGCATATTCCTTTTGATGAGGATGCCCCAGTTTTTTGGTAAGTACTACTTCCAAGGGCAAATCGAGGGCAAGCGCTACTTCATACCCCAGTTCGATACCACCTCTTGGCACTGCGATTACCACGCCGTCTCTTTTTTTGAAGTGCTGGAGCTTTTCTGCCAATTGCCTGCCTGCATCAAATCTATCTTTGAACATG
Organism: uncultured Saprospiraceae bacterium; assembly: GCA_964596135.1. GTDB lineage: Bacteria > Bacteroidota > Bacteroidia > Chitinophagales > Saprospiraceae > JADJNW01. The sequence goes on from CAZQTF010000050.1 coordinate 14,036, forward strand.
ATTCAAATTTTATTACCTCCGGTTTGTGCCGGGAGTTGGATGAATAAAAGTCAACAGCATGTTATGATCGCAAATATTGCTCAAACCACTCTGCAGCCAGTTCGGCTACTTTTTCCAGTTTGCCTGGCTCCGGGAAAAGGTGCGTAGCACCTTTGACAATCGTCAATTGCTTTTCACAAGCCAGCCGTAGATAGGCGCCTTCGTTCATCGAAACGACCGGCTCGTCGAGGCTGCCCACGATGAGCAAAGTTGGCGCTTGTAGCATTTCCGCTACATCCATTGCCAGATCGGGGCGCCCACCTCTCGACACAATCGCTTTGACGATGCCCGGCAATCGGGCTGCCGCTTGCATGGCGGAAGCAGCGCCAGTACTGGCTCCAAAATAGCCGATGGATAGTCCTTTGACATTGGGGTGGTGCATGATCCATCGGGTCGTATCTTCTAATCGCTTTGCAAGTAAGTCAATATCAAAACGCTTTTCGTAATCTTCGTCTTCTGTTTCGGTCAGTAAATCAAAGAGCAATGTGGCGAATCCTTTTTCCTGAAGCGCGTGGGCTACCGCCCGATTGCGAGGACTCAGGCGGCTGCTTCCACTACCATGCGAAAAAATGATCAGCCCTTTCGCGCCCTTCGGCAATGACAAATCCCCTTTCAACTCCACATCGGCGAGTGGGATTGTCAATAATTTATTGGAAATTGTTGCTTCCATCACTTCGAGTTTTTACATCATAACTCATTTTTTTTGCGCGGCGTGCTGCTTTGCTTCTCGGTAGTTTTCTTAGGCTCTACTTTGCGGGGCGTCGTTTTTTGTACTTCCGGTTTTTTCAGCTTCGATGGTTCGGTGCTGGTTTTGGGTGGGAGCTTTTTCTCTGGTTCCCACTTTTGTTTGTGCAGTTCCTTCGCCTTCTGAATGTCCTCATACCGTTCTGTTCTGGCACGTGGTGCAGGTGGTTCGGTCGGTTTTGCTTTTTCGCGTTCGACAGCCGGCGGAGGTGTTTCGGTTTTACGAGGTACTTCTACTTTTTTCTTTTGGTCGGCAGGTGGCGTGGTTGTTCGCGCCCTTGGCGGTGTTTTGGTTTCCGGTGCGGACGTAGCCTTGATGTTTGGGTACTTCCGGGCGTTTTTGTCATAAAATTCGTACGGATCGAGGCTGGCATCCTGATGATCCTCGTTGTATCGGCGCCGTTCCCATTCAAATTTGCCAAATTCCTGAATCCGTTCCAACCGGTTTTGTTCATTTTCCAGCCACGCATTGTTGATGACTTCGCGGTTATTATTGCGCCAGGTGTTGACACCCACTGTAATACTGTTAACCGGTCTTGGATGATAATTATAATACCGAACAAAATGGTCGGTCACTCTCGGATAATAATAATGATGATGCGGATAATAAAAATACCAATTTACAAAGTAATAAGAAGGCAGGTGAATCACAACGATTTGCCGGGATGGACCGACGTAAAAACCCCATTCCCACCAGTAGGGATAAGGTCTCCAGCGAGGATATACATACCAACGCGGATAACCGAACCAGTAAGGGTAATGATAATAATAATATTCATGAATAATGATTTTTGCCTCCTGATCAGGTTTGTAATAGATGTCATCTTCATAATCACAATATAGGTCATCATATTCATATTCGTGTGCTTCGGCAAATTCTTGCGAAGTGGCGAGCAGATCGTCCCGGATGGCATCATTTTTTTCGACGCTTTCCTTCCAGTCGGAAAAATCTTGCGCTTGTTGGCGGGCGACTAACAGGTGGAGGCTGTCGGCTTTGGCGCGTACCAGCGCCGGATTTTTGCGGTACAGATCACCAGTGAGTACGACCAGATCAATATTGTCTGTCAGAATCGTCAATACTTCCGGCAATTTCAGTAAAGCATGGTAGGCATTGCGGGTTGACTCGTGGTAATTTGACAATAAAGCTTCAAACGTCGCATCAGAAGAATTTTGGATGATTTCAATTGCCAGCAAATCGTCGTAATAATTGTCAAATGCAGTGGTTGCTCTTTTGTGAATTACTTCGGGATAGTTTTCGAGCAAACGGTTTAAACCTTGCCGGTCGGTGCGTCTTAGTGCAGCCATCTGGCGGATCAGACCGGGATACCTCGTCAAATCCCACAGCATTTCCTGTGTTTCTTGCGAATACTTATTCAATACAGCATCAAACTTTGTCATGGTTTCGTTCTGAAGGGCTCGAAGGCGAATCAACAACTCCGGATGGAGTGTCGCCTCCAGAATGGCGTCTCTTGTTTCCTCAGGGTAAAGCACCAGTGCTTCAATGGCTTCTTTGTCTTCTTCTTCCAAGGCGCCCAGCAAGGAAGGATCGGTTTGGGCGAATAGGATAGGAACTCCAAGCACCCAAGCCACAAAAACGAGCAATCTTCTCAAAGTTTTCATCGCTATTCAATTTTATTTAAAATAAGTTATCCTTTTTATTCCTTTCTATGCAATGACCAAAATCATCATGGGGAGGCTCGCGCCTGATATTGCTTGACTTCAAGTGAAAAAAAAACGAAATTGCTGTGAATGAAAATCCGAATATGAAACAATATATTTTCTCATTTCTGCTACTCGGTACATGGAGCTTGGTGCTGTCTGCTCAAAATTATAAGACAATTGACAAGCGTGCCATCGAAACCCCGGAAGCGGAGACAACTTCAGTGGCAAGCCTGGCGGCTTATCTTACTGCCTTTGCCCGAAATGATCACGAAAAAGCGCGTGCATTCTATGTATGGATTACGCATCATGTTTCCTATAGCGATACCACCGTGTCGAACGGTTGGCTGGGTACTCCGGAAAACGCGCGCCAGCAACAACCGGAAAATGTACTCCGGAATCGTCGCGCGGTTTGTGAGGGGTTTGCCAATTTGTTTAAAGCATTGTGTGTGGCGGGAGGCTTGCAGGCGGAGGTAGTGACTGGCATCGTGAAAGATGAACATGGCATGGTTGCCGATGTGGGGCACGCCTGGAACGCAATACAACTCAATGGAGATTGGTATCTGACGGATCCTACCTGGGGCGCCGGCTACGCCGATTATTGGTCGGAGTACTTTGTGCAAGAATTTGATGAAGCTTATTTTCTCATCGGGGCAATACAAATGATCCAATCGCACCTGCCGGATGATCCAATCTGGCAATTATTGCCCAATCCGCTGACGGAAGCCGAATTTCGTAAGCTGACGGGCGATGCCCTAACCGCCAGGCGTATTCAGGCTTCAACGGATCTTTTTATGTATCGCGATTCTATTGAACAATGGTTTCAGCAGGATTCAGTGATGCGCATGCTGCAGGCGAGCGAACGCATTTTACGTTACAACCCTACCAATGCGCTGGCTTTGGCTCGGCTGGGAAGTTATTATTATAATCAGGCGCTTTTCACTTTTTTTAGTGCTGAGGAAGATATCTTGGAAGCTTTGGACAACAAAAGCTTCCGTCTGGATACAACTGCCTTGCTGCACCGGTTTTTTCAGGCGGAAAAGGATTTGCAAAAAGGCTGGGAATATTATCATCGAATTCAGGATCCCAAGCTTCAGCAAAAAATCGCCGAAATGCCTGCACAACGGGCAATTGCCGCCGAGTTTGATTATCTGCGCGGTATGTTACTCGTCTGGCAGATCACACAGCTTTCAGAAAAATTTAATCAGTCCGGCGTTCAACAGGCAGATCTGGAATGGATGCAAGCCGTAGGTCGGCGTGCAAACGAATACCTGCGCCTGGCGAGATCAGTGTACGATGATTACACCGGTGATCTCTACAACGCCGCTGTGCTGAAAACGCTGCTGCACGAAGCGCTCGGGTACAACTACCTCGCGCGAACAGACCTCTTTTTTTATGGGCGCTGGAACGACCTGAGCGAAGCCGAATTGCATGCCAATCTGGCAGGGCTGGATCGGGCAGCGGCTCAATTTGAACAAATGAAGCAATTGGTGCAATCGGCTTTGAATGTTGATCCAAATTCTATCATGGCGGCATCTTTCGCCGGAGAATATCCACGTGGTATGGCGATGATTGAAAGTGACCGGGGTGCCATTCATCTGGCAATTTTAGAAAAAAAATACGCCCGCCAGTGGAACGAGCCCCAATTGATTAATGTAAAAATGGCGAAGATAATGATCTCTGATTATCAGACGTTTGAAAAATATTACCACAAAAGTCTTGCTTATCTTGAAAATTGTGAACCAGGAGAAGAAGTGACCGAAATCACGCAAAGGCTTCGCCTGCTGAAAAGCAGTATGCACGCTTATTTAGGCGATATTCAACTGCAGTATGTGACCAATCTCCTAAAAGGAATCAAAACGGAAGAGGTATTTGTATCCCGAAGAAAGGAAATTTTGCACATTTACGATAAAGCGATCCAGCAGTACGAATCTGCCCTGGCTCTTTCCGCAGAAAACGAGGCAATTCGGGCGCAACTGGTGAAAATGCTTGACAACATTCGCGCCTCACGGGAGGAACTGGCAGCTTACAAGTAAATAGACCATGCGTAAGCAGTAGTTCAAAAATTGATTTTCAGATAATTGACTGTAAGTGCCAACGTTAAATGTCTTGTATTTGCAATTTTTTGCGACATTTCTGCCGCTTCTCACCAATTTATGGGTTGACAATTGCAATATTTTGCGGCATATTTGCAGTTTTATGACGGATTTTTGATGAGAACTTAGGGGGAATTACCTCTTTTTTTCATCAGGAAAACGATCAAATATTTTTTCACCCGACTTGAAACTTGAAACCTTAAAGCTGTTATGAAGGACAAAATCACCCGGGCGTTGCCTTATGTAGTGATTGTTTTGGATATTATAATGCTATGGGCAAACGCCACCAACAACGACTGGATTACCTTAGATAATCTGAGAACCCAAATGGTTCATTTTACCGGGCATTGGCTGGATATCAGGTGGTACGACTGGATTTTCGACTGTTTGCAATCGTTACCTGAAAAATACAGCGATTTCTGCACCGAAGAATATTCGCATCATCTTGCAGAGCGTTTATATTCTTGCAAATTCAATGCACCCTGCGAAGGATATTCCTTTGTCTTGCAATACTGGACAAAACTACCTGACTGTATTTTACCGAATGTGTTACCACACTACGACGATCTGATGGAAGTGACTGCCCGCAATCTGGTAACGACGCCGGTTGTATGGCTGACGTGTACCTTATAAAGGGCAGGAGCGTAGAGAAAACTATTATCACCCGACCACGGCACGCCCTTGACGGAAAAACGAATACCTTAAAGGATGTGTCGTGATCTGCAAAATCACCCGACTATGAAATCCCCAATCATCAGCGAAATGGGTTTACACCCATTTGTTCCTATGGAAAGGGAACTAAAAGAAATCTCCAAAGATGACAAAAAGGAGAAAGGAGGCATCGAATTCAGCCCAATCGAGCTCCCTTTTTCCCTGCATCTGGAATCGCCGGTCAGCACCGCCATTCGCTGGATTCGACTACAAGATGGCACGCCGGCACTTATTCGACCCGTTCGCCCTGCGGATTCTTCCTTGTTGCAACGGATGTTCCGGCGGCTTTCCAGAGAAACCATCTATTACCGTTATTTTGGCTATCTGCCAGATGTGACGCCTGAATTTCTGGCGCGCCTGACCTGTGTGGATCAGCTTCGGGAAATTGGTCTGGTTATCGAAGTTCGGCTTGACGGAAAGCGCGAAATTATTGGCATGGCGAATGTTGTCGCAGATGCAGACGGCAGAAAAGCCGAGTACGCCATTCTGATAGACGACACCTGGCAGGGGCAGGGCTTGGGCAGTCTGCTGACGGATTTTGTTTGCGAAGTCACCGCTGAGCGAGGCGTGCAAGCACTTTACGCCACGATCATGGCTATAAATCGCCGGATAATCGGGCTGTTGAATAAAAAGAATTTCCGTGTGCATCGCGATGGCTATTTGACTTACTACGCCGAACTGTACCTTGCGCATGGTGCAATGGATTTATAAT
>CAZQTF010000051.1:0-19730 GCA_964596135.1 uncultured Saprospiraceae bacterium
TTGGCGAGGTGTTTGCTACGGAACTCAGTCAGTTGGCGAGCATGGAAAACACAAGTCCCGATGATTATACCATCAATGCTGCGGGCTACGCGGTGCGCAAAGACCAGTTGAATACGCCCGCTGAGCGTCCCGTGAAACTACGCGATGCCAACGGCAATCCGCTGGTGCAGCCTATCGGTGATACAAATCCCGATTTTCGGATGGGTTTTTCACATTATATTGGGTACAAAGGATTTCAGATTTATGCATTGCTCGATTGGAAAAAGGGTGGAGATATTTACAATCTGACTAAACAATGGCTTTATCGCGATTTTCGGTACGGAGATATAAGCCAACACCCGGAGATTGCAGCAGGGTTTTATGGGAATGAAGGTTTGTATAATGGTTTGGTTGCCAATAATCATTTTGTGGAAGATGGCTCGTTTCTGATGCTGCGGGAAGCTTCTGTCTCTTATCATTTTAAGCCTTTTTTATTCACTCAGGATGTAAAATTGAGCCTGACAGGCAGAAATATTTTCACCAAAGCTAAATATTCCGGCTTTCACCCCGATATTGCCAGCCCGCCCCGCGAGGAGAGTTTTTTGAGTAATCGAATTGATAATCAATTGGGTAGCGACGCAAGAACACCTGGTGGCGATCCCAGCATTTTTTCGGTGGATGCATTTAATTATCCATTGGCTCGTACTTATACATTTAGTATTCAGGTAACTTTTTAGTAAATGTGTTAATTTATTGATATTTAAAAGTATTGATCTTGAGTTCAATAAATTTAAAACTTTAAAGCCCGATCATGCCAAAGTATTTATTTTTTATCATTTCTGCTGTAATATTTTTAATGGGTTGTAAAGATTTGGATACGATCAATCGTAATAGCCCCGACCGGAATGCCGTTCTTTCCAGTGGTGCCGACCTCACGCCGGTATTGCAGGGAGGCTACATCGCCTGGTGGCAGGGCGTGCACGGTGAATACCCTGTCATTGCACTGTCGGTGGCTGCCGATGCGTACGGTCTGCCCTGGGATGATTTTGGTGCACAACGCTTTGGTTTTGAGCCGCGTAACGCCTATAATAACCAAGCCAACGAATCACCTGATTATAAAAAAATAGCCGAATCGCCCTGGTTTGGCTGCCTCTCGGCGGCGTCTAGTGCAAATGATGTATTGAATGCCCTGCAAAATGGCATTTCGATTGATAATAACGGTCCGCAGGACGCAATCGTGCGGGCTTCGGCGCATTTTCTGCGGGGCGTTAGCTGGGGCTATCTGGGTTTGATTTTTGATCAGGGATTAATCGTAGAAACCGACACAGATATAGCCGAGGAAATTCCATTTTCGACATATAAGGAATTGATTGACAAGGCCGTAACGGAACTTGATTCTGCGATTATGATAGCCGAAGCAAACAGCGGCGATTTTGTGCATCATTATTTCAATGGACTAACATTCAATGCAGAACAATTTACACAACTGGCTCATTCGTACGCCGCGCGCTTTCTGGCGCAAATGCCTCGCACCGAAGCTGAAAATGCGGAAGTCAATTGGCAGCGTGTATTGGCGCATGCTGAAAGGGGACTGACTTACAACTTCGCTCCAATGGCGGATGGCAAATTCTGGCAGAGCTATCAAAAATATACGTTTGCGGAGACGGGGCAGGGACCTTTCTGGGCGAGGCTGGATCAGCGCTTGGTGAAAGCCTTTGATCCGTTGCAGCCCGCGCGCTACCCGGAAGTATCCAAAGGCGAAGCGCCGCTTGCCGATAAAATAGCGACTTCCAGCGACAAGCGTCTGCAAACCGATTTTATCTTTGTGGCAACCAATACTTTTCCGGTGGAGCGCGGAGAGTGGCATTTTTCGCATTATCGGCACAACCGGAATGTGTCAGATGTGGGCTTTGCCGGCGACGGTTCTTCTGCCGGTCCGATGCCGGTTTTTCTCAGTGCCGATAATGACTTGCTTCGGGCTGAGGCATTGCTGCGACTTTCCCGCAAAAGCGAGTCCGTTGCCGTACTCAACGTGGGTACGCGCGCGACGCGTGGAAAACTGCCGCCGCTGAATAACACCGTGAATGATGCTACACTGCTGCGAGCCATCATGTACGAACGCGCCATTGAGTTGCTGGGCACTGCGCCGATGAGCCTGTGGTTAGATCGCCGGCGTTACGGTCGTCGTTTGGATTTCACCGAGTTGGATGATTTGGGTGGTTTGCAAACCGGCACGCCTGCGCAACTGCCGGTTCCGGCGGGCGAACTGGCGATTCAGCGCATGGAAACGTACACATTTGGCGGCGCAACCGATCCCGAGGGAATTAATAAGCACTAAATTATTTACTATTGATGTTAGTTTTTTTATAATAAAGAAGATGAGATGAAAAGAAGCTTACTTTTTTTAATAATATCATTGTCCTTGGCAGGTGTTTATGCTCAAACTATTGATAATGTTCAAGTTGTACTTGGAAAGCTCGCCAAAACCAACCCCGAATTAGTCGGCTATATCCCGGAAACCGGGCGCATGTACCTGTTTACACCGCGCGAAGAAGCCGTACCGGCAGCATATATCCCCAAATTGCAGGATGCATTTTACAAAGATGTAAAAGATGTATGCAAATTATACGGTCAGAAATACCTTGCGGACTGGCGCGCTCTACTTTCAAAGTCGGCGCGCGAGAGCTTCTGGGGAGCATCTTACCTGTGCAATCGGGCGCGCAACTACTTTGGCATTCGGGCAACTAATAAACCCTGGGCTTGCGAGTCGTTTTTCTTTTGTGAGACGGTGCTGCGCAACGATCCCGAACCTTCCAATTTTATCATATTTGAAGATTTTGAATCATCGCTTTGGATGTTTATCCATACTATTTACAGCGATCATTTTCTCGAACGCCTGCCGGATATGGGAATGCGGGTTGCCGAAGCCATTCGCCGCGAACGCGCCATGAGCGTTCATTACTGGGAATTCGCCGATTATGATATTAATTTTCCACGACAATTAACAGCGCCGGCTTATACTTATGAAGAACTCATTTACACCTGGAGCGAGCACCCCATCAATAACCTGTGCGTCAATTGTAATCGAGACACCGATCGCATCTGGATCGGAAAAGTAGAACGCGCCGAAAGAAGGGTAGGAGGGAAGTGAGCTGTTTATTTTTCGAGGGTAAATCTCCACGAATTCATTCGCAAATTGGCAGATTAGCAAATCAAAAAATCCTCCGATTTTTTATCTTTGCAAGCTATGCGCTTAAAGAGTTTAGAAATCAAGGGCTTTAAGAGCTTTGCCAACGAAACGGTGATCCACTTTGGCGAAGATGTGATTGGCATTGTTGGACCGAATGGTTCGGGCAAATCCAATGTAGTGGATGCGATCCGCTGGGTGCTGGGCGAGCAGAAAAGCAGTGAATTGCGCTTGGACACGATGACCAGTGTGATTTTCAACGGCACCAAAAAGCGCAAGCCGGGCAATCTGGCGTCGGTGTCGCTGACGTTTGAAAATACCAAAAATCTTCTGCCTACCGAATATAATACGGTGACCGTTACGCGTATGCTCTACCGTACGGGCGAAAGCGAGTACCGCCTCAACGGCGTACAATGTCGCCTCAAAGACATCACATCTTTGCTCATGGATACAGGTATCGGCTCGGATTCCTACGCGATCATCGCGCTGGGCATGGTGGACGATATTCTTGCCGACAAGGACAATTCGCGCCGCAAAATGTTTGAACAGGCTGCCGGTATTTCCAAATACAAAGCCCGTAAGAAGGAAACCCTCAGCAAACTCGAAAGCACGTCGGCGGATTTGGAGCGCATTCAGGATTTACTGTTTGAGATCGAAGGCAATCTGAATACCCTCGAAAAACAGGCGAAGCGGACCAAACGCTATTTTGAAATTCGCGACGAGTATAAGCAACTCAGCATTGACCTTGGACTGATCAAGGTAGCAACACTGCGTGAGAGCCAGCGCGAAGTACAGGCGCAATTGGAAAAGGAAGAACATGCCTACCGCCAGTTGGAAATTGAAATGCGCGAGATCGAAGCCGGGCTTGAAAAGGAACGCAAAAGCAACCTTGATACCGAAAAAACGCTTTCCGAGCGGCAGCGTGAGCTGAATCATCTCGTCGGGCAAATCAAAACGACCGAAAGCGACAAGCGCATGCAGGAGCAGAAAAAGCAGTTCGTAGAGCAAAACCGCGTCAAACTTGCCGAAGAGATCAAGTCTGCCGAGGCGCGCATCGGGCAATTGGAAGAAGAAATCGAACGCTACCGGGGCGAAGTGGAATTGGAACAAGCACAAGAAAAAAATCTGGCAGAAGCGCTGGAAGTTGCTGATAATCAGCTTAAAGAAATTCGCGAAAGCCACGGCGCGCTGAAATCCGATCTGGATGCGATCGTGAAGGATCAGCAAGCGATCGAGCGGGAAGTTTTTGAACTGGAAAAGCGCAAAGCGGTCAATAGCAATCAAATTCAAAGCGCGTTGTTTGAATTGGAGCGCAGCGGATTCGATACAGAGCAACGCCGCGAAGAAGTGGCGCAGTTGCAGTTGAAAATTGATGCCCTCGAAGCCGAAGAAGCCAATAAGCGCGTGGCATTGGAAGCGTTGGAACGCGCCGAGGAGCAACGCCAGGAGCAACTTCAGCAAGCCGAAGTGGCGCAGGAAGAACTCACCAGGCAGGTTGCTAAAATCAACCGTGAACTCGACGCCCGGCGCAATGAACTCAAGCTCACCCAAAGTATGATCGAAAACCTCGAAGGTTTTCCTGAATCTATTCGGTTTCTGAGCAGCAGCAAGGATTGGAAGGAGACGCCACTCTTATCGGATGTGATTTATGTGAAAGAGGAATATCGCGTGGCAATCGAAAATTATTTAGAGCCTTATTTAAATTATTATGTTGTAAAAGATTATGATGAAGCGCATCGCGCCATCGAATTATTGAGCAAAAGCCAGAAAGGCAAAGCGAATTTCTTTATTCTGGAAGCGTTCAAGGATTATGTGGAGCCGATCACGCTGATGTCCGACACGCTCAGCGCGGTGGATTTGGTGGAAACAGATCCGGTGTATCGCAATTTGTGCAGCTTCCTGTTGGGTAATGTGCTCGTCACCGATCGTGACGATTTGGTCAAATATTCCCCGGCGGATAATGTGACTTTGTTGTCAAAAAGCGGGCGCTTTATTCAGCGCAAATTCAGCGTTTCCGGCGGTTCCGTCGGTTTATTTGAAGGTAAAAAAATCGGTCGTAAAAAGAGTCTGGAGGTACTCGAACAGCAGATTCAAAAGCTGGAAAAAGAATCGAATAAACTTTCGACTGAATTTTACAATGCTAAATCGAAGATCGAATCACTCAAGACACAGCGCGTGCCCGCGCAAATTCAGGAGGCGCGTAATGAGCTAAATAAAGTTATACAGCAAAAAATAACATTTTATACCCGTTTGGAAAATTTTGAAACATTCCTGCGGGACGCCGACAAAAAGCGTGACGAATTGCAGCAGAACATGCAGGAATTGCGCGATGCCAATGACTTTATCGAACAAGAACTGGCGGCTAAACAGGCGTTGATGACCGAAGCAAAAGCCCGGATTTCCAGTACAGACGAGACTTTCCGGCAGATGGCGGAGCAATTGAGCCAAGCGTCGGCGATATTCAATGAGAAAAATATCGAACATATTCGCCAGCAAAATAAAGTTTCGGCGTTGCAACGGGAGTTGTTATATCGGGAGCGCCAGATCGAAGAGTTAACGAAAGCCTTGGAAACCAATCATAAAACGTTGGCACAAAACGAACAGGAAGCCGAGCAAATCGCCGATGCAATCCTGGAGATGGAGCAGATGCTGATCGAAGCTTACGGCGAACGCAAGGAACGCGAAGCGGCATTGGGCGAGGTGGAGCAATTTTATTTCAAAGCGCGCGGCGAAATCAATGAAATGGAAAATAAACTTCGGCAGTTGTCCAGGCAGGTGCAAAATGCGCAGGTGCTGATCAACAATCTCAAGGACAAGCTGACCGATGTAAAGTTTAAAGTTAATTCTATTAACCAGCGCATCCAAATTGAGTTCAATGTGGATTTGACCAAAGTACTGGAGCCTTCTTTCACTGAACCGATGACCGAAACCGAGCTGGAAATGAAGGTAGAACGCTTGAAAAGTCGCCTCGACAACTACGGCGAGATCAACCCGATGGCGGTGGAGGCATATAATGAGATCAAGCAACGCTATGATGACATTACCCAACAGCGCGACGATGTGGTCAAAGCCAAAGAATCTTTGCTGCAAACGATTAAGGAGATCGAAGAAACCGCAACTACCCAATTTCTGGGCGCTTTCGAGCGGGCACGGCTGAATTTTATTGAAGTATTCCGCAGTTTATTTACCGAAGATGATAATTGTGATTTGATATTATTAGATCCCGAAAATCCGCTGGAATCGAAAATTGAAATCGTGGCAAAGCCCAAAGGCAAGCGCCCGCAAACCATCAATCAACTCTCCGGTGGCGAAAAAACCCTCACCGCTACAGCGTTGCTTTTCGCGTTGTATTTATTAAAACCGGCGCCATTCTGTATTTTTGATGAAGTGGATGCTCCTCTGGATGACACAAATATCAATAAATTTAATAAAATTATTAAAAAGTTCTCCAATGAGTCACAATTTATTATTGTGACCCATAATAAATTGACGATGGCAGCCGTGGATACGATATACGGCGTCTTCATGGCGGAGCAGGGCGTTTCGGGCGTTGCCCCCGTTGACTTCCGCGACTTCGAGCACGTGGGGGCGTTTGAGATGCGGGGATGATTTTTCTGCTTTTTGAGATTACTTTCCTGACATTTTCCTATCTTTCGGGAAGAAATAAACCCAAACTATGAACACTGCACCTCGGTTGTATAACTATGTTTTATACTTCGTTTTATTTAGCATTCCTCTACATATTTTTAGCCAAAATAGTCAAGATAACAATAGTCTGCGCCAGAACCGGCAACTTTATCATGATAAGGGAGAATATGATAAAGCCATTGAGCAAGCGAAATTGATTTATCGGCTGGGCGAGAACACGCAGAACCATGAAGTGATGGCGCTGGCGCTCAATTGGGAAGGGCAGTCTCTTCTCAAAAAAAAACAAAGAAGCCGTCAGCCAACCGAAAGGAGGCAAAAAAGCTTTTTCAGAAAAGTCTGGAATTAATAACAAACCTTAATCATAAAGATTTACAGTTGGATAATTTACGATGGCTCCGCGAAATCGCTCAATTAGAGGAAGACGCTAAATCTTATGCGGTTTATGAAAGACGAATCATGGAAATCGAAAACTTTATTGTTGCCAGTGAATCAAACCGGTTGCTGTCGGAGAAAATAAATCAATTGGGAGGAACTTTGGAAATACTGGGGAGTGAAAAAACACAGTTGCAAAGTAAGATCGCCAGTCTGAGCGCAGCACAGATGAAAGCTCAATTGATTATTTCGATGCAAAAGAATTATCTTGATTCGATGAAAATGACACGGATGCAGGATTCTTTTCAATTGGCTACCAAGGAATTAAGATTGAAGGAGCAAACTGCGCAGTTGGCGCTTCAGGAAAATTACATCCGGTTGCAATCCAGTCAGCGCAATTTTTTTATCGCGGTTGCCATTATTTTGTTTTTATTAGCAATCGGGGCTTATTTTCGCTTTACAGAAGTAAGAAAATATAATATTGCACTAAATGCGAAAAATGAAGCGTTAATTGCGGAACAAGAGCGTTCCGAAAATCTTTTATTGAATATTTTGCCGGCAATGGTAGCGGACGAACTCAAGCGAAATGGCTTCACGCAAGCACGGCGCTATGAACAGGCGACGGTGATGTTTATAGACTTTAAAGCGTTTAGCCGGATCGCCCAATTGCTTACGCCTGAGCAGTTGGTAATGGAACTGGACATTTATTTTAAAGCCTTTGACGCTATTATTAATAAATATAAAATTGAAAAAATAAAAACAATCGGCGATGCCTATATGTGCGTAGGAGGCATACCTGATGTGCAAGGTTGCCAACCCAAAGATGTTGTGTTGGCTGCTCTGGAAATACAAGCTTTGATGGATCAATACAAAGTAGCGCGGGAAAAAGAAAGCAAGCCTTATTTCGAGGCGCGGATTGGCATTCATACCGGACCACTGATTGCAGGAGTAGTAGGCTCTATGAAATTTGCTTATGATATATGGGGCGACACGGTGAATATTGCCGCGCGCTTAGAATCCAATGGTCAGCCCTGGCGGGTTAATGTTTCTGACACCACTTACGCCCTGGTAAAAAATGATTTTGAATTTGATACACGAGGCATTATTCCAATCAAGAATAATAATGAAATTGCCATGTATTTTGTTAAACAATCAGCTGATTACATAGAAATGAAAGCGATGGCATAATGTTTTTTCTGAATTATTTTGCCAATTGCTGGATTGGTATTAATTCAACTTTACGAAATTCTACTTCCGAACCCTCGGATTGTAACGCAATTTGCCCCTGCGCGGTGGTGCAGTCATAGCCATAATTGACCAAGTCGCCGTTGACCCATACTTTAATAGCATTGCCGACGCACTCGATGGTCAGCTTATTCCATTCGCCTATGGGCTTTTCCGAGCCGTCGGTCAGGTTGATAATGCGACGTTCCTTGCCTTCGGTGATGCCCCAATTTTCTTTGGGTCCGCGTCGTTTTTCCATATCAGGTACAGTAATATCTTCCACAATACACCAGAAATCTCCGGCATTTTCATGCATCATTTGCACTTCGAGCGATTTTGGGAACATTTTGTACAACGCTCTTGGCGTGGAAGTATGCACCAGTACGCCGCTGTTTCCTGGTTTTGAGGGAAAGCGGTATTCCACTTTCAGGCGGTAATTTTTATAGCTCGCGTCGGTGATGAGATGCCCGTTGGGTGCGCCCAGGCTTACCAATACACCATTTCGCACTATGAAAGGGCTTGTTATATTAGGATCTTTTTCCATGTCGGGTACGTCCAGATGCCAGCCGCGTAGGTCTTTTCCGTTAAACAAAGGAATCGGAGAAGATGAAGCCGGTTTGAAAGTATGACAGGAAAAGAAGTTTACAATGATGATGAATAAGGCTATAAAACGAATCATGTTTTTTATAATTTTCTTATAAAAAGATTAATTTTTTATCCCGATGACCGCCATCATCCTGCCGGTTTTGCCTTTTTCAGCGCGGTGCGAAAAAAACTGGTCATTATGAGTAACGGTTGAAAACGGCGAAATTTCTATTTGCGATTCAGGAATGCCGAAAGCGATTAATTGGTCTTGGTTGCCGCCTTTCAAATCTACGAAAAACTTACTTTTGGTTTCGTCAAAACGCTTGAATTCATTCGGAAAATAATCCGCCACATCGGCGTCCACTTCGTAGCTGCATGCATCAATGCAGGCGCCAATAAAGGCAAAACAATCCTTGGGTTCGGTACCGAAATGTATCTGCATGACTTCCAGCGTTTTAAAGACGATGCCTTCCACAGTGCCACGCCAACCCGCATGCACCGCTGCTACTATCTGATGCGCTGCATCAAAGAGCAACACGGGCGCACAATCGGCGACGCTGACCGACAGAAAGACGTTTGGGCGATCGGTGATCAGCGCGTCGAAGCCATCATATTCACCTGGTTCCATTGCGTATAAAATTTTGTCACCGTGCACCTGCCGCGATGCCGCCACGTCACTTGGAGCAATACCCAGGCTACCGTAGAAACGCCTGCGATTTTCAAGTACGTTTTCTTCTGCATCGCCCACTCGAAAACTGAGATTGAGGCTTGCCAGTGGCGCTTCGCTTACTCCGCCGTTGCGGGTGCTTTGAGCAGCAATAATATTAGAAAACAGATTAAAAATCTGCGGTTTATGATGTAATTTCATGATTTCAGTGTTTCATATTTGCATGGATATGCTGCAATTATAATTTTAGTTTTTTAAATAATTCCCATACCACAATGCCTACACAAACCGAAATATTCAGGGAATGCTTGGTACCAAATTGTGGTATTTCGATGCAAGTATGAGCGGCATTCATTACAGCGTCACTGACGCCACTGACTTCATTGCCAAAAAATAATGCCATTTTTCTGCCGGTTGGTATTTTAAAATCCTGCAAAGCGACGCTGCCTTCAGCTTGTTCGATTGCAACGATCTGATAATCCAAATTTTGCAATGCCCTAACTACTTCCGCGACATCTTTTTCGTACGCCCATTCCACCGAATCGGTGGCGCCCAGCGCCGTTTTAGTAATCTCTTTGTTGGGGGGCTGCGCAGTGATGCCGCAAAGATAGATTTTTTCAACCGCAAACGCATCCGCCGTACGGAAAGCCGAACCAACATTGAGTGCCGAGCGCACATTGTCCAGTGCCAATACGATAGGCGTTTTGGGCTGTTTTTTAAAATCTTCGACACTTAGCCGATGGAGTTCGCTAACGGCGAGTTTGCGCATGGCAAAATTTTGAGGTTCGATTATTTGTAGTCCTCCCGTGTGGGGCGGAATACGTCAATTACGTAGCAATCTGTCAGCGCACGACCAGCGTGTGGCACGTTGGAAGGAATGGCTGCCGCTTCACCCGCTTTGCACACGTGGGTTTTGCCATCTACCGTTAGCTCCAGTTCTCCGGAAATTACGTTGGTCACCTGCTCGTGGATGTGGCGGTGTTCAGGCAGGGTGCTTCCGGCAACGATCCGAAAATGCGCTACGGTAACGCCGTCGGTGTGAATCATTTTGGCAAAGAAACCAGGTACAATTTCTTTCTCCGGTATATCAGACAACTGAATAAAAACGCTCATAAAATTATAGCTTATTAATTGTTGATTATGATGATGCTTTTGCTACTTGCGCATTACTTTTTACAAGATAAAAAAATTGAAACTGATCGAGTCTTGAGCAGGTAAAAATTCAAAAACCTCGCAGCAACATCACTGCGTTTTCCATTATGCGCGTGGGTCCCCGCCAGAACATACGGTACTGCGTATTGTCCAGCAGGAAGACGATTTTGCCTTGCCCCATCGGCAGCACTGCAGCGCCCGTATTGCCAGCGATATTTTTCTGATTTTCTTCATTGGCATAACCTGCGACAAAGAGATTGTCTTTGTTGTAAATCACTACCGATTGCAAATCGGGATCAGGCTTAAGTGCCAGATTATCAAACTTTAATGCGTATAATTCTTTATTTAAACCAAATGCCAGCGGATGGGTATTGTCAATCATTGCGTTGAAAGCAGTACCTGGCACGCGTTTTTTACCGTTAAAATCAGTGCGGTCGGCGTAGGGAAGGAGTGTTGCCGCTGCACTGGAATCACGTTTTACTTCGAGTAATTTGGTTTTGGTAAATTTTGACCGTTCGTTGGTGAAAAATGGCGCGGCATCTTCGGTTGCAATCAGCACGCCGCCTGCTTGTACCCAGGCTTTCAGTTGCTCGATTTGCTCTTTGCCAAACAGTTGATTCAACCCATTGCCGCCTCCTGGCAAAATGAGTACATCATAATCCTGCAAATCGGCGCCACCATAACGGAGACCGAATTTTGGAATTGCTGTTTGTTGCAAAATAGAAGCTTTAATGCGCTCAATTGGCATTTGTACTTCCTGATCGAACAGAAAATAAATCTGCCCTGCTGTAAGGGAATTAAAAGGCTGCTCAACCATCAGCGCTACTCGGGGTTGCGTAATCGGGCGATTGCGCGACGACGCCAGATCATAGCCCTCCAGCATTCTGCCTGTATCGTGACCATCAATCACTACTTTCGCTTGTTCCGCAATGGTTTGCATATCTTTTTGAATCTCTGCTTCTTTTTCGGGATTGTGACCTCGAAGAATGATCAAACTGCCCGCGCCATATTTGCGTTTGCCATCGCCAAACGGTTCGGATGCTGCCCTTACCCGATAGCCTTTATCCCAAAGCAGGGCTAAAGCTCGCGGTGCATTGCGTTGTTTCCATTCGATTACGTAGGCGTATTGCGGATTGGGGTGATTTACCTGAGCGACGTGCGCTGGCGCCGTTCTCACTTCTTCGGTGACTATTTTGAAGACCGTATTAGTGGCATAAGCGTCGAGGTTGTAAGCCAGCGGCGCCGACCAGGTCGCCATATCGTACATCACCGAATCTTCGATCGCCATATTGCGTTCCAATATGCTGTTGATCAGCAGATGTCGCGCCTGATTGGTGGAAACGACATAGGTGCCTTTGGAGAACGTCTTGCGCTCGGTTTTGTTGGTGCGAAAATTTTTGGCATCCGTTACGGAAATATCGGCAGTTAAGCGTTCTACTTTCACATTGTGACGCAGTAATATCGCAATGACATCATACAAAAAGCCGCTGTTATCATCGGGCAGGAAATATGCCTTGGTTGGCGATTTGCTCCTGGCAGGATTCCAGGCGTCGCGGCTGTATTTGAGCAATGCTTCTTTGTTTGCAAGGGCGGATTTGATCGTGGCAATAGACGTTGAAAAATGATCAAAGACGCGTTGTTGCAGGGTTAAAACGGTGCCATCGTCGGTTTCTACGGCGATGCCTGCACCAATGCCTCCTTGCTCGGTGAGCATACCGATTGCACCATTGACACTTGGATAGCTGGAGCCATAACCCGGATAGAAAAAGTCGAATCCATCGCGGGTAAAGTAGTTGATTTGAAATTTATCGAATACTCGAATATTGGCTTTGCCGAAAGTATCGCTCCAGGCCTCGTAGCTGTCGGGCAGCAGCTTGTTTCGCGGCGTGGTGCCGGGCATCGTGAAGTAATTGCTGCTATAACCTTGCTCGTGATAGTCGGTGTGCACCTGCGGCATCCATTTTTGATATTCTTTGGTCAGTTCGCGCCCCTCCGGATGAATGCCCCATACCCAATCACGATTGACATCAAACCAATAATGATTCGAACGCCCGTTGGGCCACTCTTCATAATGTTCCATATCGCGGGGTTGATAGCCGGTTTTATTGCGCCGAACCGAATTATACCAATATACGTAACGATCGCGCCCGTCAGGATTGATACAGATATACAGCACAATGATCATATTATCAAGCATGTTCTTGGTTTCGGCATCGCTTGCAGCCACTAGGCGATACGCCACCTGCATCGCCGCTTCTGTGGAAGATGCTTCATTGCCGTGAATGTTATAACTGTATGACAAAAAGATCGGATCGTTTTTGATGATTTGCTCAACTTCAGCCGCCGGCGTAGCTGGATCTGCCAGTTTTAAATGGCGCGTACGCAGCTCTTCCAGTCGCGCGTGATTGGCTTCAGAGGTGATGACGACATTCAGCAGCGGGTGGTGTTCATAAGTGCGTCCGTATTCATTCAGAATCATTTTATTGGAAACGGCGTCCAATGCTTTGAAATAATTCACCACTTCGGCATACACCGTAAAACGCTCGCCCAACCGATAGCCCAGCGCTTTTTCCGGCGCAGGAATTGCGGCATCATATGGCAGATTGGGTTCATATGCCAGGCGCTCGTCCCAGATTTTAAAATCCTTCTGCGTTTGTGCATTTAGGAAGGTTAACAACAACAGAAAGGATAACAAGGCGTTGAGTTTTTTCATATAGGATAGCTAATTTTAATGAAGCGTTTGTTTAGATCTAAATAATACCTATTTTATTTATAAAACATGGATTAACTAAAAGTTTTAAACACATCGGCACATTAGCTTATTTTCTAAAATTAGACACCTTCTCTGGCAGATATTTTCATTCGCCACGCTAAAAACCGCTTTTATACTTTTCTTATCCACCAAGCCCATAGTATGAATAATGGTTGAATGACTATCAGCCGCACCCAGGCTACCC
Source organism: uncultured Saprospiraceae bacterium (assembly GCA_964596135.1). GTDB lineage: Bacteria > Bacteroidota > Bacteroidia > Chitinophagales > Saprospiraceae > JADJNW01. The sequence goes on from CAZQTF010000051.1 coordinate 13,772, forward strand.
ACTGCGGTGTACACAACCCGCCGGGCACACAACTACCCATTTGGATAAAATAGATATGCGCCGGAATAAATAACACTATTAACAGCATGATACCCATTGCAGCATAACGACGAAAACGAGGCATCAACAAGCCAAAGCCCATAATGATCTCCAGCATACCGGAGATGATATTCAGCTCTTCGTTCCAGGGTAAATACGGCGGTATCAGGGGCAGGTAAAATCCGGGATTAATAAAATGATTCAAGCCCGCTATTATCAAAAACAGTGCAAAGAGAATCCACAACACCTTTTTAATCATGCATTATTTACTATTTGCTATTAATTTTTCTAAAAAAATAAACCGCCAACCGCCAACTATCAACCGACTCTTCCTAACGCTCTTCCTCATAATAAATCTTGTAAAACTTCCGCCCGTCTGCTTCCGTTCCCTGCTTGATCAGATCGCGGTCGCCATGAATATAAATATGAAAATTTTTATCCAGCTTTAATACGCTTTTAAACAGGCGCGACTGCTTTTTCACTGCCTCCGGCGAAATATCAAATTGATCCTGAACATCTATCTCATTGCTCATGCGGTACGACTCATTGAAACTGCGGAACGCGTTGATCACATCGCGCTCCTGAAATACCGCCTCTTCGAATTCTTCTTGGTTGAAGGTCTCATGCGATTGGAAATAATCCACAGAACGATTCAGCAAGTCAATCTGATCCGCTTTGTTGATCGGAAAGTCTTCCGCTAATTGCTTAACCACAAAGTGCTTGGTCATGCTCATCAACTGTTTGGTATGCTGATAATCATCGTTGCGGGGCTTTAATTGCAGGAAATCGTCGCGCCAATAGCGCGCTTCGAGCGATTTATTCGACTTGTCTACCATGCAAACCCGGTACCCGGAAGCGCTGTCGCTATTAAAAATCAGGCAACCTTTGTCCAGCTTTTCCACATGGATACCATCTTCGTAAAAAAGCGCAAAATCCCGGTCTTTTTGATTTAATTTTAAAAACGGTTGCTTTACTTCCGATTTAAAGATGCCAATCGCATCGGTCAATTCATCCTCCAGCACCAGATCGGAGAAATACACTACAAACAGATCGCCCGATTTGATCTGCGGATGCTCCGATTGCTCATACAAATGCCGCGCTATATCGGCAGAAGTATGCAAAAATGTATCGTGATCGCCGAACATCTGCGCTACATAATGATACAATGGATTCATCACAAAATCACCATTGGTGAATGTAAACGCAAAAAATTCCGGTTCTACAAAAGGCGACAGAAAAAAACGCAACAACAGCTCCCGCAGGCGTTCGTCCTGAAGCTCCAGCGGCGAATCCGACAGATGCAGCGCCTCTTCATTGGCTTTATTGCCTATCTGATGCACCGCTATTTGCGCGATATTGCAATTGGCATATTCTATCATTGTAAAACTCGCTTTCGTATCACACAAAGCTACGCATTCCTTTTTAAACAAATGATTTGAATGTTCTATCGCCGCAATATCCAGCCTTCCAACCTTCCCTGCTTTACAGCGTCCCCTCCGGCACAAGCCCCTCTTTGATGCGCAAGGTTTGTTCAGCGATAAATGGCGGCGTTAATAAATCTGCCGACTCCTGGTAACAGCGAAACAAATCAACGATAAAATGCAGGCGATCCGGCAGGTGTGCCCAATCTCTCGCGCCCGTTTCCTGCACACTGTCGGGTGTGGGATCTACCTGCTGCAGCAGCGCCAGCAAATCCGGATTGGTCAGTTGTTGCAATGATTGCGGAAAGCTAATGGTGAGGAGCAGGCGCGGCGGCAGCGTACATTATTTCATGAATTTTAGACAAACCAGCGCTAGCGAGACAGGTCAAAAATTGTAACAGTCAAGATTGTTAACAAAGATAGCAAAAAGAACGTTCCGTGCGCGGGTAGGGGCGAGCTATGAGAATAACGATTCCAGTTTTTCTTTTACAATTTTCAGATCTGTGGGTGAAAGTTTGCCAAGCTTTTTCTCAATCAATTTGGTTTCTAAAGTTGCCATTTTATGTAGGCGCACACAGGAAGGAAGCAATAGCCCTGCTGCTTTCCAATCCTGTAAAGTAACATCATAACTGGTATTCGACAACTTACTGGTCACGCGAGCTACTAAAATATCGCCGTCATTTGTATCCAAAATGACCATTGATGGGCGTTTTTTAGCGCCGACACCATCCGTGAAAGGAAAAGTGAGCAAAACAATATCGCCTACCTGATACACGGTTATTATAATTTGTCGTACACACTATCTTCTTCTGCAAAGCCTTCGAGGAATTGTTCCGTCGTCATTTTATTCCACAAACCCTGTTCCTCGTCTTCTTCTAACAAAATGATAATACGCACTTTTTGTTGTGCTTGCAGCAGCGCCGCATAGGCTTCCGGCACTTCAATGGTGTGATTCGGCTTTATTTCAGTAGAAAATTCAATGGCTTGCATACTGGCTTTTTTCTTACAGAAACAAAGATAGCAAAAAGAACGTTCCGTGCGCGGGTGGGGGCGAGCTTTAGTAAACCGCCGAGTCATACCAGAGACATAGCATAACTCGGCACTAAAATAAAACCATCAATTATTCTTATCCCAATCCAAGTTAAGATTCAATTGAGCATAAGCAAACCGCCCTCCTACACCAAATTGTTGTACACGCCGGCTATAGATAAATCTTCCTTCGTCAATGTTTGCTGGGTTGATATGAGTATCAGGGTAAACATCAAAAAGATTGTTCACACCTAAAGAAACCTCGAACAAAGGTACTTTACCACATCTGCCGATTGGCGCGCTAATATTCAAATCCGTGACCCATTTGGGTGAGAAAATTTGATCTTGTAATGGATTAGTTGGATCAACATACTGCACCTGACCAAAGCGGGTGGTGCGGAGCGAAAAATGCCAATTGTCAATGTTGTAAACTGCCGCTACGGTAAACTGGGAATTGGGCTGAGCTACTTCCAACCGTGAAACTTCTTCCCGATTGAACAAAATTGATTCTTTATCGGTAGTGGAGCTGGCATTGATGTTTTCAGCATTGATATTACCTACTCGATGCGTTGCGAAAAAGAGCGAAGCATTTACATCAAGGTTACCAGATGAGAGTGGGAATTTTTTGGATAGATTAACATTTCCTCCTCTTGAAATAGTTTTGTCGATGGCATTGGTGAAAAACTGTGCTGCTTCAGCCCCCGAATCGCTTAAGTTCTTAGCAAACGCTGGGTCAGCATCCGCACGGAAAATACCAGATAAGATAATACGATCTTTTATTACGAGATAAAAGTAATCGGCGCTCAACTTCAAGGAAGATGCTTCATCTTTGCCAATCAGCATCTCAAAGCCAACATTATAATTCTTCGATGTTTCTGCTTGAAGCGGATCTATACCAAAGCCATTGGTAACAATTGGATTAAAATTATCAAAATTTGCAATCCGAATAAGGTCTTGATTGATACCCTGCACATTAATTTTTCGATACCAATACTGATGCAACGAAGGTGCCCGGAAGCCGGTATTGAAAGAAGCGCGAGGGGTTATTTTTTGGATATTTGTTCCAGGTTCTAAGAATTCGGTTTTAATACCTATTCTGAAAACATGTTCAGCATTATAATCACCACGTTCTGTTCCATTTGTTTCAACATTATCTACTATGCTTGCTTTTTTTAATATCATTTTTCGGTACTCCTCGAATCGATAGGTTCCCTCTACTAATAAATTTTTGAGCAAAGACTCAGATGCATTAACAAATGGTGTGAGTTTTACATCAAAGTAAAAACCTAAATTTTGTCGAGTAGCTTTAAGTGCATCTATACCTCGAAATCCTGGGAATACCTGGGCAAAAGGCTCGTTGTTGGTATTATTACCGACTGCGTAGGTAACGGAGTCCCCAGCTTCAATTGCATATCGCTCTCGCCGATAGGATGCGCCTGCTCCCACCGTAAAAAAGTCGCCGATTGACCAGTCTCTCATGTCTATATTGCCATTGAACTGCCCAAATATTGTTTTTCCGGCGTTTCTTTCCGCTGAACCTACCCAAGCCTTGCCCGTAGAGGCATTATTGGAATTTTGTACGCCAAAACCAAAAGTATTCTGACCATAGCCGCTGCTAATATCTATCGCTAAGTTATTTTCGCCTTTAGGCTTCCAAATGAGCCCTCCATTTGCAGACAAATCTATTATATCACTCGTAATTCGAGGTGAAAATCCATTAGGGAAACTATCTGCAACCACCTTTGATGTCTGAATGGGTAGTCTATAAAAACCGGCAGCTTCACCTTCACGTTTATTCAAGGTTCCGAAGGCATATATCCCAAGCTTCTCCGAAAAATCATAATCTAAATTCAGCGTTCCACCTATGTCTCTCGTATCCGCCTTGCCTACCTGCATAATGCGATTGCGGTCGTACCCAGTCTTATCAAAGAAGCTATCTTGTACAATGCGGCGTGGGTCTATGATACTATCTGTGGTATAAACATTGCCAGTATAAACTCCGGAACGATTGATAGCACCCCAATCGGTATAAGCAAAAGAACCAGAAATAAAATCCTTATCCGAGCTTTGCCCTACATACCCTCTAATGATGTGAGCAGCACCGTCTCCAGCATCTGTTGTGCCATATTGCCAGGTGACTTGTGCATTTTGTTGCTTGAAGTCTTGCTTCAATTTAATATCAATCACCCCGGCAATCGCATCCGAACCGTAGAGAACCGAAGCGCCGTCTTCCAAAATTTCAATTTTTTCGATAGCGGATAAAGGAATGGCGTTCAGGTCGGTGCCTACCGTGCCGCGCCCTATTGTACCGTTGGCATGTATCAGCGAACTAGTGTGCCGCCTTTTGCCATTCACCAGTATCAGCACCTGATCGGGTCCCAAGCCCTTGAGCGTAGCCGGGTCGGTATGGTCGGTCCCATCGGCGATGGTCTGCGGCACCGAATAAAACGACGGCAGCACATAATGTAGCGCTTGCCCCAGATTGACATAGCCGAAGCGGGTAAGCTCATCGGCAGTGATGATGCGGAGGGGAGAGGATTCCGGTTTGTCAGTTTTGGCTTCTAGGCGAAAAGTAATCGCCTTGTCTCTAAAAAAACGCTCCGCCAACTTAGTACCTTTCTCTTTATACCCGCTTACCGAGATAGTAATTGAATCGTTTACACTTAAATGAATTTTAATTTCACCGGCTTGATTGGTCGTTAAATCTTTATATTTATCCTTGTTAATTTTATATTTTCCTTTTTTTTCTGTTAACTTTTCATTAGTAGCTTCATTTATTAGCGTTATTGTTATTGAATCTTTTGAGTTTACTACTGTTTGAGCCTGGGCACAAAAAGATTTTAGTATTAGCGTAAATAATAAAAGATGTACAAATTTCATTTTTTTTGGTTTTTAAGTGTTATTAATTTTATCCTTTCGGTTTTGCCTTCTAAAGTTATTTGGGATTTCTCAGACAAGTATATATACAGTTTCTTATCCGAGTCATTATTATCAATTCCGGTATTTTCTGAGAATTTTATAGTTGCTTTGCCCGTATTAGAAGTGCATGAAAAAGATTCTAACTTTTTCAGATTCGATAAATCAATACCCCCCTGAATACTACAACTATCAGCTTTTACTTCTACTAATTCACTCAACCTACCCAACCCCACCAAACTCTTTATATTTTTACCACTCACATTTAATTCCTTTAAGCTGAAAATTTTACTAAACTCAGTAGCATCCTTTGGATACGTGCGATTACCTCGCTGTACTGTATCTACTGTTAGCGCCGCAAGCAATGCCTTCTTTGCCAGATTCGTATCTAAGCTATCCCACCAGGCGCAGTATTCTTGGTACTTGGGGTCTATTGGTGGCGGGGGTAGTGAAGTAGGTTTAGGCTTAAACATGGAATCTACTGCGTTTAGTAAGCAGGTAGTTTCTATCCCAAGATTATTAGGTATTTTATTGATAATAAGCTTTAGCTTAGA
>CAZQTF010000052.1:0-18749 GCA_964596135.1 uncultured Saprospiraceae bacterium
CGCTAGGAAAAGACCGCCTGGCAGCAGTCGTGGGCGCTTATGATATGTTCCCTGACCAAAACGGCTTGGTGATTGATGCCGGCACCTGCATTACCTTGGATGTGGTGGGAAAGGAAGGCGTGTTTTTAGGAGGAAATATCACCCCGGGGGTGGAAATGAGACTGAAAGCAATGCACCATTTTACTGCCAAATTACCTTTGGTCAGTATGGGAGAAACGGAAAATGCGCTTGGTTATAGCACCGAATCGGCGATGCGCAACGGCGCCCAGCGAGGCGCTGTCCTTGAAATTCAGGGATTTATCGAATGGTGCCGAAGCGAATTTGAAGAGATTAACGTTATTTTAACCGGTGGAGACGCCGATTTTTTTGTAAAAAATTTGAAAAGCCAGATATTTGTAAATCCAAATTTAGTCCTTCAAGGGCTGAATAAAATTTTAAACTATAATGTTGAGCGTTAGGAGAAGGATTTTTGCGCTGCTGATGATAGGTTGGTACACAGCTGCACTCACTGCACAGAGTAGCAGCGAGTCCATACGCCCTAAAGGCAATTCCCCCTACTCGCGATTTGGATTGGGCGACCCAGTCGGGCAATACTTCGCTCACGCAGCCGGAATGGGCGGGCTAACTGCAGGTTTTCAGGATCCGTTTCATCTGAATACCCAAAATCCGGCATCGCTGGCATCCTTACAAGCAACGTCCTTCGAAGTCGGTTTTTATGGCAAATTCGCCAATTTGCAGGATAAAAATGCCAAGTCCGACAATATCTGGAGCGGTAACCTGAATTATCTGGCACTTGGTTTCCCTCTGATCAACCCGATCAGCAAAGTACTCGATAAACGCACTTCCCCCTGGAATTTTGGGATGAGCCTTTCCTTGCAACCATACCACACGGTTGCTTATGATATTCGCGCCGGAGTGGACTATGGTGGAGAAGTAGAACTGACCACCAATACGTTTAAAGGCAACGGTGGCACCTATCGCTTGCAGTGGGGCAATGGAGTCAAGTACAAAAACTTTTCAGCGGGAATCTCGTTAGGTTATTTGTTTGGAAAAAGTTCAAACAGCCGCAGGATAGAGTTTGACAGCTTAGACCTGGCTTATACCACAGAATTTCTTGATGAAATCAGCGTGAGCGGTTTTGTCTGGAATGCCGGTTTGCAATACACCTATGAATTTGGCAAGAAAGACCGTAATCAGGCTTATTCGCAGCGAATTACCTTTGGTGTTTATGGCAACAATGCCACCGATTTCAACACTACAAGCAGCAGCCTTTACACCAGAAATAACTTTTATACACCTACCGATACGCTCATTTACGAGATAGGCGCCAAAAATAAAGGTACCTTGCCCATGCAGATGACGGCGGGACTGGTGTACGAAAGAGTCAATAAATTGAAAATCGGTGCAGAGTACAGCATGTCGCAATGGAGCGAATACCAGAACGAAGCCAAACCAGAAACTTTGGCGGATGCCAGCCGTATAGCCGCTGGCGTGGAGTACATTCCCGAATACAACTCTTACGATAGCTTCCTTCGCCGGATGCGGTATCGCGCGGGATTTGCATATGCAAAAGACCCACGAGTGTTAAATAGTGACCAACTACAGGAACTGAGCGTCTCAATAGGTATTGGTTTCCCCATTATCATGCCCAGGCAACAAATATCCTTTATCAACCTGAGTATTGAAAGCGGGCAGTTTGGTTTGCCGGAAGCCATTAAAGAAAACTTTATCCGGATGACCCTCGGATTTACTTTAAACGATAATACATGGTTCTTTAAACGTAAATTTAATTAAGTATGAAAATGCTGTTCCGTATTTTTATAGCAACAATGCTAAGTGGTTCGCTGGTAACCGCGATGAACGCCCAGTGCGGCACCTGGAATGACAAGCCCAACAAGGAAGATCTGGAAGGGGCACATTCCATTTATCGCCAGTATTTGAAAGACAAGACAGTTGCAGATATTGAGCAATTGGACGCTGAAAACTTCAAAATTGCTTTCGACAACTGGAAAAAGGTGTACGATGCTGCTCCGGCAGCCGATGGACAACGCGCAACACATTATGTGGATGGGCGCACGTTTTACATGGCAATGCACAATAAAGCTACCGATGCCGCCAAGCAAAAAGAGTACGCCGACACGATCCTCAAGCTCTACGACGAGCAGATACAATGCTACAAAAACGAAGCTTTTCTGCTGGGACGTAAAGCGTACGATATGTTCTATTACTTGCCCAGCTATGGCACAACGATGGCGACTTATCAGGAGTTTAAAAAGGCTATTGAAAAAGGAGGCAATGCTGCTGAGTATATCGTACTCGACCCGATGGGGCAATTGATGACTTATTTGTATCAGCAGAAGCAGATCACCAAAGAAGAAGTGGAAATGATGACCGAAAAACTAACCGCAATTGCTGAACATAACGAAAAAAATAATAAGCAGTATGGCGCTTATTACAAGCAAGGGCTGGCAGGTATGGAAAGTCGTCTTGAACCAATTTCCAGTGAAGTGTTTGATTGCGAATACTTTAAGAAAAAACTTTTACCTTCATTTGAAGAACATCCCGACGACATCGAGGTGGTAAAATATGTTTACACCAAGCTTCGTCAGCAAGGTTGCGACTCTACAGATATAGCACTGGGAGCACTCCGCGCCAAATACGAAATGCTGGCTGCTGAAATTAATGCAAAACTGGAAGCAGAGCTTCGACAAAACAATCCTGGCTACGACGCGGCTCAGCTGCAGCAGGAAGGCAAGTATGCAGAGGCAGTGGCACGCTACAAAGAAGCCATCGAGAAAGAAACGGATAACGACAAAAAAGCACAATTTTATTACGGGATTGCCTATATCCAAACCTGGCAGTTCGGTCAATACAGCTCTGCGCGTGAAAATGCCCGCAAAGCAGCCAGCCTGAAATCGGGGTGGGGTAAGCCTTATATCCTGATCGGCGATATGTATGCCCGCACCAGCCGCGACTGTGGCGACGACTGGAATCAACGTCTGGCAATTCTGGCAGCTATTGAAAAATATGCCTACGCCAAATCTATTGACAGCGACGTAGCAGGCGATGCCAACGAACGCATCGGCAGATATGCGGATGCAAAACCTGACCGCTCGGAAGGACACATGCGTGGTATTCAGCCGGGAGCTACAGCGAAAGTTGATTGCTGGATTGCTGAAACGGTACGCGTGAGCTTCAAAAACTAAAAACTTGGACAGTCTTTTGCGAATGGTTATTGTTTTTATAGTACTTTGACGAACCTTTTTGTCAAAACCAACCTGTTTAAAATGCTCATTATCAAATTTTTATTATGCAGAAAGCAATGAGCAGTAGCAAAAAGTACTATAATAATTGAAGCATAGGCAATTGACAATTTCAAAAAATAATCTTCACGCTGTTTACTCATCAGAAGCTTCGCTCCGACCGGGGGCGAGGCTTCTTGAGTTTTGTAAAATGCGCCTTTTTTATTTTTTTGCAACGAATAGTTGAAGCATTTTTTTGCGAACTTTATCAAAAATTATAAAATTATGATTGCCAGAACATTGCTCTTTCTTATTGCTGTTGTTTTTGCTATCAGTGGTTGTACCCCCAAAGTAGCTCCGCCGCCCGCCGAGACCAAACCAGCCGAAAAACCGGCAGACATTCCGATTGAAGAAGGTTTAAGCGCTTGCGCCAAATTCTCGGACGCGCCTTATCCCGATCAAACGCTGGAGGACTATGTGCTGTACCGCGATTTTCTGAAAGCCAATGACTGGGAAACCGCTTTTTCCTACTGGAAAAAAGTGTACGCCGTAGCGCCCGCCGCCGATGGCAAACGCACCACCGTGTTTGACGATGGCATTCGTTTCTATGAATATTTCATGACTCAGACACCGGATTCTAACCTCATCAATCGCTATATTGATACGGTTTTTATGTTTTACGATGAGATGGAGCGCTGCTATCCCGAAGGTATGTATGCTTCAGCGCGTAAGGCATTCGATTTGTATTACAAATATCCGAATCGCGCTTCCAGACTCGATGTTTATAACCTGTTCAGGCAAACGATTGATAAAGAAGGCATTAAAACGCCCGATTTTATACTCAATCCTTTCACGGCATTGCTGGTGGATTTGTATTTTGAAAATCAAATCAGTATGACCGAAGCTCAGAAATACCAGCAAATCGTGCGGGATGCACTGGCAAACGGGCTGGCAACCTGCAAAGACAAGGAATGTGAGCGCTGGCGTATTGTGGAACAATACGTTCCGTCGCGGCTGGAAGCATTTGAAACCGTAAGAGGGTTTTACGATTGTGCACATTATAAGGCTAAATATTACCAGGATTTTCTGGATAATCCCGGCGATTGTGATGTCATTCGCGAAGTCTATACCTGGCTTCGTTGGGGAGGCTGCGATGAAATGGATGCTCAGTTCAAGGAATTGGTCGAGGTGGGTAATGAAAATTGCCGGACAAGCGGGACAGGGACGGTGACAGTTGCCAATGAGTGTTTGCAAAACAATGATTATAACTGCGCAATCGAAAACTTCGAAAAAGCGGCCAGCGAAGAAAAAGACGCTGAGAAAAAAGGCAAATACTTACTTCTGGTATCCAAAATTTATTATGCCCACCTGAAAAATTTCTCTCGTGCGCGACAGTACGCGTTGCGGGCTGCCGAGGCAAACCCCAATTGGGGAGAACCGTATATTTTGATTGGTCGTTTGTACGCTTCGAGCGGACCTTTGTGCGGACCGGGGCGCGGCTGGGATAGTCAGGTCGTTGTATGGCCTGCCATTGATATGTGGAACAAGGCAAAGCGGGTAGATCCAGGCGCAGCAGCCGAAGCCAACAAGTGGATCGGCCGTTATGCTCAGTACATGCCAACAGTGGAAGATATTTTCCAGCGCAACCTGAAAGAAGGCGATTCTTTTTATGTAGGCTGCTGGATACAGGAAAGTACCACGATCCGGGCGGCTCGGTAAGAGTGGCGTTTTGGCTTAAAGGTTCAAAGTTCATTGGCTCGGAGGCATTTTCTGATTTTTTCAGGCGAATGAATTTTGAATCTTTAAGACCAATGACGAGACCAGAAGTCGGAAATACGATTATTCAAATCTTTGATAAACAAGGAATCCATTGGAGTCACTCTTTTCCATCGGGTTGATTACTCCAACTCCATTGGGTAAGAATAATTTAAAGCATAAAATTTGATAATTAAATCTTTGGGATAGATTTTAGGTTTTAAATACGCTTTAATTACTCCTGTAATTTCGAGCCATAGCTCAAATCGCCGGCATCGCCCAAACCAGGCACAATAAAGGATTTTGCCGTCAGTTCTTCGTCCAGTGCGCCCATCCAGATAGATGCTTCTGGAAACAAGCGGCGGATATAATCCAGCCCATAGCCAGAGGCAATCGCTGTGACAAAATGCAGCGCACGCGGCTTGCCGTATTCTTGCAAAGCCTGTACCGCCAATGCCATAGACGAACCCGTTGCCAGCATAGGGTCGGTGATGATCAGCACACTATCTTCAATGAGGGGGCAGGATACATATTCCACGTGGATTTCAAAAGTACCGTCCTTGTGGTGTTTGCGATAAGCAGACACAAAAGCATTTTCGGCAGTGTCGAAATAATTGAGCAAACCCTGATGCAGGGGAAGCCCCGCTCGCAGGATCGTTGCCAGCACAATCGGCTGATTGGGAACTTGGGTTTTGGCAACGCCGAGCGATGTTTCTACATCTATTTCCCTGTAAGTCAATGTTTTACTAATTTCATATGCCATCACTTCGCCCAATCGCTCCATATTACGCCGAAAACGCATCCGGTCCTTTTGGATCTGAACGTCTCGCATCTCTGCGATAAAGCGATTGGCGATAGAATTCTGTTCGCTTAAATTAAAAATCATGAATATTACTGCTTTTCTGCGCTAAAAATAGAAAAAACCAATGACTTTGAAAGTTTTTGTGATGTTTTCATTCGCAGATTGCCAATTGTAAGATGGATTCATATACCTGGCGCCAGGATTCCCAATCACCTACATAGGAAAAAGAACTATTGTGCCAAATCGTTGAAAATGTACCCCCTACACTTTTAGTAGATGCTATGAGTTGTTGCACTTTTTCTATTGCAGCCTGGGGCGAAAGTTGTAGATAATGCTTTAGTGTGACATCCATCGCCTGAAACGGGTGGATCATCAGAGCGGTGGCTTGTTCTTGTTCCAGGTCGTACCACGGATAAGGCGAGGCAATGCCTGCCCGAAAGCCTGTTTCGGCGGCAAAGCCCATCGTGTAATCGGAGGTGATACCGGCTGCTAATAAATCGCGGTAGGTTTGCGGAAAATGCAGGAGCAGAAAATGCTGCCGGCTGCGTATCACCGGATCATTGGTAATGTCTTTCAGGCGTTGTACTTCCCGGCGAATTTGCTGCGGCTTGCCGTTGGACTGGTAGGAAGGATGAATACCTACCGGATACTGGCGGTGCAGTTGCTGAATGAGTCGCTGTAACGCCGGTCGCCGGTGTGAAATGTTTTTGTCGAAAGCGCTGTGATCGCCAAGCAGAAAAAAATAGATGGGCTGCAATTGATAGCGTTGATGCAATGTTTCGAGGTATGGAAAGGTGAAAAAAGGGTCTTCGGCTTGTTTGAAAAGGACTTGCCATCGGCGTGTGAGATCGGCAATGTTGCCCGTGGTGAGTTCTTTTACACTGGCGGCGATGTTGCGTTGCCAGCCTTTGTATTGGTATGCCCAAGCCATATCCACATCGTAGGTTGGCTGAAAACGGTATGTTAATTTGGGAAATTGAATGAGCGGAAAGCGCTGTTCCAACAAGGCTCTTAAGCGACAAGCCCATTGATTTACAAGTGGTTGTTGCAAAAATCCTTCCCGGAAAGCCAGGCTCATCCTTTCCGGAAAACGATGGTGGATATCTTGCTGGTAAGGCAAATATTCCTCGTAGCGAGAAGTGAGGTAAAACACCAAAGCCGGCAAGTCGAAAGGAAAATCAGATGAGGGTACATCCTGCTCAAAAAAAGCAGGCAGGTGTTCCATCATAAATTTCTTTATGGGCTGGGGTCGGATATCCGACTCAACCAACAAATTTCCAATGGGAATAAAAACTTCAAGCTCGCATTCACGTTGCTTACTATAGTTGATCTTGCAACTATCGGCACGACGGTAGGTTTCTACGTCTGCCACAAGATCGAAGTCAATTTTGAGTACATAGCGCAGGAGCACTTCCCAGGCATATTGTACGCGCGGCGTGATCCTTGGTGTATAAACAATCAGGCGCATATGCAGTGCATTTGACAAAACCGAAGGCAAGGATGAAGAAATTTGGTAAAACTATAATTTATCACATTTATTTTTTAAATTTAGGTTAGTAAAACCATTTTTTGTTACGCGTAACTGATGAAACATGGGCAGGATTCTACTTATTCTCGTTTTTTGCGCTTTCCTGATGCCGGGGGCAAAAGGACAGGACGTGCTTGTTCCCGGGCAAAACTATTATGAAGACAACAAAGGCATTGTTTATAATAAGGAGTTGGCGGTCAATTTCAAGCTTCATACCAATGGATACGCTCTGGGGGTGGATATTGGCACTCTGAAAACGTATTATCTCACCCGTTTTTGGAGTTTTGAAATCGGGGAAATCAAGCATCCTAAGGAATTTCGCCAAAGCTTCGATTTTCGCTCGCCGAGCACCAATCGCATTTCCCGCGCTTTTATTTTTGGCAAGGAAAACACCTTTATCCCCCTTCGGGTTGGATTCGGGGAAAAGCGCTATCTGTCGGAAAAAGCCAAACGAAGAGGGCTGGCAATAGGCTTGAGCTATGCTGCCGGCGGCTCATTGGGAATCCTGAAACCCTATTATCTGGATTTGTTGCGCTATCCTGATGTGGGCGGCGGCGACCCGTTTATTCGAAGCGAACGTTTTACCGAAGATAACGCTGATATTTTTCTTAATACTTCCCGCATCTACGGCTCTTCGGGTTTTGCCAAGGGCTTAAACGAAGTTAATCTTTTGCCCGGCGCGCATGCCAAATTTGCTGTGCACTTTGATTGGGGCGCTTTCGATGAGTTTGTCAAAGCGCTTGACGCCGGCGTGATGATTGATCTTTATTTCCAGGATGTGCCTATTATGGTGAATTCGCCTCAAGTAGTAAATGCCGAAAATAAACCCGTTTTTATCAACCTTTATCTAAATTTGCAACTTGGCAAACGCTGGTGATGTTTGTTCTAATACAACAGCTTTTTGATAAAAACAATAAGACTATTAGAATGAACATTTCAAAACCAGTTTTGTCTAAAGTCTATCGTTTCAAACGCTAAAGTTTCGATAAAAATGCTGGAATTACCAATCGTTGAATCGCCGGAGGCAAGAAAAAAACGCCCCGACTGGCTGCGCGTGAAGCTGCCCATCGGCGAAAAATATAAAAAAGTACGATCCCTTGTTGATGAATACAAACTGCATACCATCTGCCAAAGTGGCAACTGCCCGAATATGGGCGAGTGTTGGGGCGCAGGCACGGCAACTTTCATGATCCTGGGCAATACCTGTACACGCTCTTGTTCGTTTTGCGCCGTAAAAACCGGTCGGCCAAATGAATACGATGAAGATGAGCCGCGCCGCGTCGCCGAGGCAATAAAATTAATGCAGGTCCGACACGCCGTTATTACTTCTGTCAACCGCGATGAGCTGAAAGATCGGGGTGCCGAAATCTGGTATCAAACCGTTCGCGCAGTGAAAGAATTATCGCCGGAAACGACGATCGAAACGCTGATCCCGGATGTGAAAGCGACCTGGGATGCGCTCGAACGCATGATTAGTGCCGGTCAGGAGGTGGTGTCGCACAATATGGAAACGGTGAAAAGCCTTTACCGCAAAGTACGCCCGCAGGCAAAGTACGAGCGCAGTCTGGAGCAAATCAAGCGTATCAAGGAATATGGCAAACGCACCAAATCAGGTATCATGGTAGGTTTGGGCGAAACACACGATGAAGTTTTTCAGATCATGGATGATCTTCTCGAGCACGGTTGCGACGTGCTGACCATCGGGCAGTATCTTCAGCCTACCAAAATGCACCTTGAGTTAGTGGAGTTTGTACACCCCGAAACATTTGCCATGTACCGGGAAGCGGGGTTGGAAAAAGGATTCAAATACGTCGAAAGCGGACCGCTGGTACGATCATCATATCATGCGGAGCGTCATGTATAGGATTACCGAATCATAAGGTATGCGGCAAAAGTGAAGAAGTCTGATGAATTTGGATTCATCAGACTTCTTGTTTTATGGTTCAGGCTTCGTACCGTTCTTTCCAGATTGCCAGAATATCTTCTTCCGTTAGTTCTTCTTCCAACGTTTCGACGGACAATTTTCCGACTTCCAGGTATGCCCAGTCCCACAGTAATTGTTCGATGAGCGACAGCAGATTCTCATTTTCCACTTGAGCTAACAATTCGATGGCTTGCAGTTTTCGTTCGAGGAAGGTAGTTTTCATAGTACGGCTGGTTTGAACAAATATATCCTATTCAAAACACTTTTGCAAGGCTACTTGTAAAAACCCTCCAATTTTTCTGAAAACCTTACTTTGAACTGGCTGCCGTCTCCATCTTTGGCTGCCCCTTAAAGCCAAGCGCGTAGCGCATTTTATCGTAAATGGCGGTATTTTCATAAATACCGGCGAACAACTCCGCGCCAGGACCATAAGCAAACACCGGAATCAGCGAAGCCGTATGTTTATCGGTAGTGAAAGCGCCAACGATTTTACCCATTTGAGAACCCGTATTAATGGCATAGCCGCCGGTTTCATGGTCGGCAGTAATGATGACAAGTGTTTCGCCATCTTCCTTAGCAAATTCAAGGACAGCGCCGATGGCATTGTCAAAATCAATGGTTTCACTGATGATGTAGTCAGAATCATTGGCATGACCGCCCCAGTCAATCTGAGAACCTTCGATCATCAAAAAAAAGCCTTTGTTGCTACGCTTGTCGAGAAAAATAGGCGCCAATCGGGATGCTGGCAAGAGGTAATCTCTTCCCTGTGCAAAAGGCAGAGGCTCGGCATCCGCAGTGAAATAGGCGAAATTTCTATCAAAATCCAGGGTTACTTTTTGCAATTCTTCTTTTGAATAGTCCGTTATCCGATAGCCTTTAGTTTGCAATTCCTGATACAGGTTCCGGTTGTCTTTCTCACGGCGATCGAAATATTTTTTCCCACCGCCAATAAATAGATCAATTTCCGTGCGCAAAAAATCTTCCGCAATATCTTGCATATCCGCTCTGGACTTCACATGCGCGATAAACGACGCGGGCGTAGCGTGAGTGATGGAGGACGTGGCAACCAAACCAGTAGCCAAACCTCGTTCTTCCGCTTCTTCTAAAATGGTTTTTACAGGCATTCCATCCTGATTGACGCCAATGGCGCCGTTGTATGTTTTGACGCCGGCAGAAAAAGCAGTCGCGCCCGCTGCCGAATCCGTGATCAAATCATCAGAAGAATAGGATTTGTGCAAACCAGCCACCGGAAATTGCTCGAGATGGAGTTTGTTGCCATTGGAATACAGCGCCGCCGAAATTTGCGTTAAGCCCATGCCGTCGCCGATCATGAGGATAACGTTTTTAGGGTGTTTGTGAATTTTTATGGGTTCGCTGACTGCTGTTCCCGGCGTTTGGGAGTAGTGATTGCAGGCAGCGAGCAAGAGTACGGGTACAATGGACAACAGAAGTTTTTTCATAATTGGACGTTAAGGATTGCCGGATATTAATTTATTGTGTTCAATTTTAAATAAGGGCGTAGCGCTTACCGGGAAGAGATTTAACGATCCCTTTAAATTCAAGGCTCAGCAGCAGGGATGCCATTTCACTACCTGTAATATTGGTTGCTACAATCAATTTATCAATACTGGCTTCTGATATTTGGTTGAGCAAATTTACGATTATTTTCTCAGCATCGGTCAATTCTACAAAAAGTTGTTGTTGAATTTGGCGGCGGTTGTCCAGTTCTTCCCAGCGCAGAATGTAGGCAATATCATCGGCATTCTCCAACAGCAAAGCCTTGTGCGTTTTGATTAATTGATTGCATCCCTGCGATAATTTGTCTTTCACTCTGCCCGGCACGGCAAATACATCTTTATTGTATTCATTCGCCATTTGAGCAGTGATCATTGAACCGCCTTTTGATGCAGTTTCCACGACAATGAGCGCATCACAAAGCCCGGCGATGATGCGATTGCGCATCGGGAAATTTTCTTTATCCGGTTTGGTATCACTTGGGTATTCTGTAATCAGCCCTCCGTTTTCCATCATCTTCTCGGCAATGCTGCGGTGCGAAGGAGGGTAAATAGTAGCAAAGCCATGACCCAGGATACCCAGCGTTGGGATGCCCGATTCTATGCATTTGCGATGCGCAGCAACATCAATTCCGTAAGCTAAACCACTGATAATAATTGTTTTATACGGTTTTAATCCCTCCACGATCTCTTCGCAGATGGCAACTCCCTGCGGTGTGGGATTGCGAGTACCAACGATTCCGACCGTGCGATCGGTATTCAAATCGGCAGTGCCCCGGTAATAGAGCATGATTGGGCTATCGTGATAATGCCGCAATCGTTCGGGATAATCGTCATCCAGATAAAAAATGGGACGCACTTCGTTTTTTTCAATAAAGTGCAGTTCTTTTTCGGCTTCCGCCAAATAGTCCCTTTGCAAAATGTTATTGGCAATGCGCTCGCCGATGCCTGGAATCTTGAGCAATTCGCGCTTTTTCGCTGAAAAAACAGCTTCAACGCTGCCGCAATAGCTGATCAGCGTTTTGGCAGTGACTGCTCCCACCGACGGAATGCGGGTCATCGCAATTTTGTACAACAATTCGTCCATCAATATCTTTAGACGTCGTATCTTCGGATAGGGAACATAAATTGCTTGATTTTTTTATTGAAATTTGCAGCGAATTGCTGAACGCTAAACACAAGGGCTATGAGTGAACGTAAACCCAAAATACTACCTAGAATAGAACTGATTATTATTGCGGTGTTTTTTATTGGCTTTATGTCCTGGGCGGTCTCCAAATGCAATGCAACCCGCGCCCGCTACGCGCGCTTGGATGCAGCAGATCAGATGGCGGACTCACTTGACCGGATTTCCTCGGCGGCGCTTCCGCAACCCACCCCCCCTATTCAGCCTCCTGCTGATAGTCTGCCACCGAAATTGGAACGCACCATTACAGAAAAAATTACGCCATTGTATGCCGTTTTGGATGGTGTAAACGTGCGCAGCGAGCCTAAGCTCAACAGCCGCATTCTCTACCGCCTGAAGCTGCATGAAGAAGTCACTTTTCTGAATGAAGTCACCGATTTTAAAGAAGAAATTGATCTCGGCGGCGTCACTGCCAACGAACCCTGGGTAAAAGTGAAAACGCCCAAAGGGCAGGTTGGCTGGGTATATGGGGGTACCGTTAGTTTTTATAAAATGAAATTGGAAGGCGTTACACAATAAGGACGCTGCGATTGCAAGGTTGTATGGCAGCGGCAGCGCCCTTTTGATTACTCGTCCAATTTGGTCAGATCGTATTGCTCAATAATATGAACCAACTGCTCTGCCAGGTCTTCTTCATTGGCAAAACCGGCTTTTTCCAGAGCTTTTGCCCAGGCACGATAGTCGGTGCGACTCAGCTTGCGCAAATGAGAAAAGCTACCGGTGGTAACAAAAAAACTGTGGTCGCGGAAACTTGTCCAGGCGTTTTCGTAACGGCGATAACATGCGCCATCCAGTTCTTCCCGATCGCCCTGCCAATCTTGAGTACAAGGTAAAGCAAAGTGATTGTTGCTCTGTTGTGCCAGATCATTAGTGCCAGCATGGCTTTGCAGCAGTGCATTGGCTAAAATCACCGACGCCGGAATGCTGAATTTGCCGCTTTCACTCACAGCTACCCGCGCGAAACGCTTGAGATAAAGCTGTTTTGTATTTTCGTCCACTTCTGCTAATTTGTCAATGGCTTTGGGCGAGCGATTTTTTTTACCAAAAAGAGAGAAATCAAACAACTCTTTTTGGGGGCTTACCTCGGTGACGCTTTGCTGCTCGTTGCTTTCGCTGAGCACCTCTTTTTGTTTTGTTTTTTTATTTTCCCGCACCTGTTCCTCCTGCGGCGGAGGCATCGAACGTGCCGGCGAGCGCAGATTGATGTTGAAAGTGAGGTCTTTTTTGACCAAAACAAAGACCAGGACAACGGCGATGCTGATTTTGAACCAGTTTTGCCGCACGTGTGCCGCTATTTTCGTGGTAACATTCCCCGTAGGCATGGTTTTTTTTTTTTTTACACACAGTGTTTTATAATTCAAAATTAAAACAAAAAGTTTTAAAAAGCAAAAAAATTTTACCTTTCTCTATCGGGGAGGTATTTTCTAAAATAGAAATGATTCGTGTTTTCGGCATCATCTTTTTTCAGAACTTTGTTCTTCGTTCCATTTTTGTGAAAAATAGAAATAAGACGTGGTGAATAAACTGTATCCCATTTTGGTAAACGCTGTAATCGAAGCGCTGCAAAGCATTTTTCACGAAGGCTATCATGCGGATAGGGTCATTGAGCGGCTGCTGAAAAGCAACCCGAAGTGGGGTGCGCGCGATCGGGCATTCCTGGCTGAAAGCGTTTATGAAATGGTACGTTGGTATCGGTTGTTGTATGAGATACGTGGTAAAGAGCCTCAAAATCAGGCGGATTGGGTTCGGCTGTTTGGCATATGGTGGGTAGCAAAAGGAGAAACCCTACCGGATTGGGATGAATGGAAAAGCATAGATGTGCGTTCGGTTCGCCAAAAAAAGGAAGCATTCGGGGCTGTTCGCAAAATTCGGGAGTCCATTCCTGACTGGCTGGATGAAGTAGGCGAAAAAGAGTTGGGTGAAAACTGGGAGGCTATTGTACACGCGCTGAATCAGCCGGCCCGGGTCGTACTTCGTTTCAATTGCTTGAAAATCAATGCAATGGAGTTGCGGCAGCAATTGTTTAAAGAAGGTGTTCAGACCGAGCCCCTCTCCACAGATGCCCTCCTGGTGACCAAACGCAAAAACCTTTTTATAACTAAAGCTTTCCGCGAAGGGCTATTTGAAGTACAGGATTTTTCGTCGCAGCAGGTTGCGCCCTTTTTGCAGCCGGCGCCGGGCATGCGAGTGATTGACGCCTGTGCCGGCGGTGGTGGCAAATCGTTGCATCTGGCAGCTTTGATGCAAAACAAAGGCACCATTATTTCGATGGATACCGAAGGGTGGAAGTTGAGTGAACTGCGCAAACGCGCACGTCGAGCGGGCATTTCGATCATAGAGACCCGGGGAATTGACAACAATAAAGTCATCAAACGACTCGAAGGCTCAGCCGACCGGGTTTTACTGGACGTGCCTTGCACCGGCTTGGGAGTATTGCGCCGCAATCCTGATGCCAAATGGAAACTCAGCCCTGAATTCCTGCAAAACGTGCGCCGAACCCAGCGCGAGATTCTTTCTTCCTACAGCCGAATGTGCAAACCAGGCGGCAAGTTGGTGTACGCCACGTGCAGTGTTTTGCCTTCGGAAAATCAGGAACAGGTTGCTGCTTTTCTGGCAGAAAAGGGAACTGAATTTAAGCTCATCCGGGAAAAAACCATTTCTCCGCTCGAAGGATTCGATGGATTTTATATGGCGCTTTTGGAAAGAAGCTAAAACCTGACAGACTTCAGAAACCTGCCAGGTTCTCTATTTTTAAAGGGATTTAAACCATTCCTGAAATTTCTCGCCGAGGATTGGGACGGTTTTCATCTGCCCTTGCACCGCGCCGATGAATCCCATAATCCACAGTACCAAAGTAAAGATCCAGCCCACAATGTTGACAAACGGGATGAAGCTAAGGATTAACCCCAACAGGAAGATTCCGAGCATCTGTCGAATGTGAAAAGACGCAAATTCTGATTTTGGATTATTCAGTACCAGTGCTACAATCCATCCAATAATAGTGATGTAAGAAACAATCGCGATCACTTTGGGATCGGCACCTCCGCTCGGAGTACTTTGATTTCCAGCGTTTTCCATATCGAAATTTTGTTTGTTTAAAAAGCTTATTGTGTGTAAAAGTACGCATTTATGCGTACAAGCGCAAAATTCAGCGTAAAGTTTTAGTTAAATCACCAAGTTTGTGTTCTAAAAATCAGCAATTATTCGACGAAATGATCAATCTACGATTTTACCTCAGCATATTTTATTTGAACCCTCATCAGGAAACAGAAGGAGAAAAATTGTTGCCAAAACATTGATTTGCAAGCAATAATTTATCATCTTAGTGATAAAAATAATACGATAATGGATCATAGTCGTACAGATGGGTACGCTGGACTTCCGCAAGATATGCCTCCCCAGGAAGGAATAATGCCCGCCATTCAGAGAGAATATCGCATACTCAGCGTCATTAATGAAGTATTATCTCATCTCCTGAGCAGAGAGCATATTGAAGAGGCATTGGAACAGTCTTTCAAATTAGTCTGTGAAACGATTGGTTGCGACGGCGTTTATTTATTTGACTATCAGTTGTTTAAGCAAAATACAATTGCCTCCGATTTGCGCTTTGGTCTTCGCTTTCTTGAGAATAAATGGACGCGCCTTCCATTGGGAATACATGAATTTCCAATGGAAATAACCGAGATTCATGAACATGCGGTTTCGATGATCGAGGCTGGCACTACCACTGTAGCCTTGCGCAAAGATTGCCCTCCCCAACTCCAATCAATACTCAAAGAAATGGACGTGGAGTCGTACATGAGTTTTCGAATCACCATTGATGGAAAAGTATGGGGAAATATATCATTTGTGAGTAGAGAACCCTCTATTCGCTGGACGACCGGACTCAAGCAACTGCTCACACCGCTGGTGTCGAGTGTAGGGAATTACATAGTTCGTAAGGAAACGGAGAAAGATTTACGACAGAAGAAGCACTTTGCCGAAATGGTTACAGCCATAGCGCCCGATACGATTCTGGTTGTTCATCCTGAGGCGCGAAGCTTTACCTACACTAACCTAACCAGTCATTTTTTGGGTTTTGAGTTGAGTACACAAGATAATTTATTTGAGTTTTTGGTAAGCCGCCTGCATCCAGACGACCGCGCGCTGACATTTTCCTTCCTGCAGCAGCTGAACATTGCCCATGATCATGAAGTGGTTGAAAAATACTTTCGCCTTCAGCATCAAAAGGGGCATTGGCTTCACTTTTACGAACGTGCACGGGTTTTCAGCCGCCATCCCGATGGCACCGTCAAGGAATATTTGGCAGTCCTTCAGGATATTACCGAGAAAGTAAAAGCTCAACGAAAGCTGGAAGAAAGCGAACAAAAATATCGGAATTTTATCGAGCACAGCTTTGATGGAATTTATTATTTGCGTTTAGAACAACCGATTGCGATCAATATGCCCGTTGATCAACAGTTGGAAATGTATTATAAATACGGCTATATCGAAGAGTGCAATGTTGCCTTCGCACGCATGTATGGCTGCGAAAACCCAAAGGAATTGATTGGCTTGCGTATCATAGATGCACATGGAGGAGCGGATTTTGAGTACAATAAAGTGTCAACACGCGATTTTATTAATCAAAATTACAGCCTGATGAATTCGGAAACGATTGAATTTGATGTAAATGGAAATAAAATTTATATTTTAAATCATGCATTTGGAGATATAAAGGATGGTTATTTACATGGTGTGTGGGGCACTCAGCAAAACATTACGGAACGTCGGAAAGCCAAGTCGGATTTGAAAAGAAATCAACAGCTATTAAAAGGTATTATAGATGCACTGCCAGACTTGAAATTCCGTATCAATAAAGATTTTGTTTTCCTTGATTACTATGAATCGGAGAATGAAAATGAGCCAACGCTGGTGCCGCCTTCCAAATTTTTAGGAAAACGCCTAGACGAGGTATTGCCCGATTCTATTTCCAAAGTGGGAACTAAAGCGATCACAACAGCCCTGAAGTACAAAACCGTTCAGGCTTTTGAATATTTTATTCCTATTAATGGGGAGTTAAATTATTATGAGGGAAGGGTAAGTCCCATTAATGAAGAGGAAGTTATTTTGGCGGTTCGCAATATTTCCGAAGGGAAAAAAGCGCAGATAGAGTTGAAGGAAAAACTACGGGAACTGGATGAAAAAAATAAACAACTTACCCGATACATCGAATCGAACTTTCAATTAGAGAATTTTGCTTACATCGCTTCGCACGATTTACGCGAGCCGGTGCGTACCATGCACAGCTTTGCACAGCTTTTACAGCGCAATTATCAGCCCTGCTTGGATGAAAAAGGCAAAAATTATGTTCAATTTATTATTCAGGGTGCCGAAAACATGAATCGTCTGATTGAAGATTTGCTCACTTATTCCAGAGTCAGCAGCGAAGAAGCCGTCTTTGAGGCGATTGATCTGCCGGGGCTTGTGCAAAATACGGTCAAAGATTTGACGAGTTTTATCCGGGAATATGAAGCAAAAGTTTATCTATCGGCTATCCCGGTCCGCATTATCGCCAATCGCACCCGAATTAAACAACTATTTCAAAACCTCCTTATCAACGCGATCAAATTTCACCGCGATGGCGTAACTCCTGAAATTCACATCACCGGCATTGATCATGGCAGGCACTGGCTTTTTGAGATTAAAGACAACGGCATGGGTGTTCCGGCAAACATGCAGGACATTATCTTTCAGCTCTTTAAAAAAATACACTACCACCAGAGCCAAAGTGGTACCGGCATTGGGCTGGCACTTTGCAAACGCATTATTGAACAGCATGGTGGCGAAATATGGGTAGAATCAAAGCCCGGCAAAGGAAGCTCTTTTTATTTTACTATCGAAAAACAGCTGAGCTAATGAATCGCGAGCAAATATTAACAGCCTACCTTCGAGCGCTGGAGCAAGCCAATTATACTGAGCTGATAACACTTTTGGCCGATGACGCGAAGGTGCTGTCGCCGCTTTACGGCGAGCAAAATGCCGCAACTTTTTATCAGACATTATTTCAGGATACTCAATCTTCGGAGCTAACCCTATTAGACATTTTCTTCAACGTCAGCAATGACAAGGCTTGTATCAACTTCCTCTACCGCTGGACGATGGCAGATGGCGCCGTTGTTGAATTCGATTGCGTAGATATCGTTGAATTTGATTCTAAGGCAAAGATCAAACGACTCAAAATTATTTACGACACCGCTCGGGCAAGAGCGCTATTTCAGAAGTTGAAGTCATAAAAACGCCGGCACTGCCGATGCAATCAGAAATCCGCAATAGCAATGGTCGCAAGGCTCAGTTTAGTGCCCGGTACTTCCAAAATTCTCATTGCACAGGCTTCGAGTGTAGCGCCGGTCGTCATCACGTCATCCACCAATAGTATATGTTTTCCTGTCAGAGTTTCTGCATTGGCGACCGCAAAAACTTCCTGTACGTTTTCTAAGCGTTCCGTGCGCGACTTATGGGTTTGAGTTTCGGTAAAGACCTTCCGCAGCAGTCCATTTTTCAGCCAGGGTTTGCCCAGGGTTTCTGCCAGCCCAGCAGCAAAAAGCGCACTTTGATTGTAGCCCCGGAGCCGTTCTTTTTTGGGATGCAGCGGTACCGGAATGATCAGATCAACCCCTTTAAAATGCGGTGATTCGCGCAACTGAGCGCCATACCATTGCCCCAGGCGGATGCCGATCTCCCGTTTGCCGAGATACTTGAGGCGATGCATAAGTTCCTGCACCCTGCCTCCTTTCACAAAATGGTACAACGCGGCGC
>CAZQTF010000053.1:0-18724 GCA_964596135.1 uncultured Saprospiraceae bacterium
AGCAGCCAGCGCGGATGCAACCGAATGTGTGCCGAACCGCCAACTTGCAATGCAAAAGACCCGTAAGTGCTGTAACTCTGGTTGAGCGGATTGGAAATAGAGTCATAAGGCTTGGTTTGGTACGCCAAACCGATACCCGCCCGCACCGAAAAACTCACCGGACGCCAGGCTGCAAAAACCGGCTCGATGTAGAATATTCCACTTGCGCCGTAGCCCAAGATGTCTGGCTGATCATATCCCCAAAACGTAAGCGCCACGCCGGTTTTAGGATAGCAATGGCAGGATTCCCAAGCTTTTTCGGAAGTTTTGTGCCAGGCAACATCCAGTTCCACGCCCGTGGGATTGGAATGACGCACCGGTACCAGATCGCGGCTGTGAATGAGCACAAAACCATGATGCAGCCGAAGCCCGAGCAACTGCGCAACCCCGCTGCTATCCGGCGGATCGGAGGTAGCGTAAGCCTTCGCCGTCAGGAAGAAAAAAATACCAATCAGCAGATAGCGCACTGCCAGCGCTTCCGTCAGACTACGACTTGTCTTTGTATGCATATGATTGTGCCAGGGTTTTAAGAAATTGATCATTGATCGTTTTACAATTGCTCAACAATAAAAGACTTTGACAAATTCAGGCGAGGGAGACCTATTATCATTTTTGACGATCATGAGTAAGCCTGTGTAAAGATATTAAATGCTGCATTTATGCACAAGGGTATCTCAAATCATCATTCCCATTGACAAAAATCATAGCGAATTTCTTGAAAATGAATCATTTTAAGGATGTCCCAATCCGTTTTACAAACTTTAAATCAGGTGGAAATGGCACGCTATATCCTTCCTTTTTCGGTGATCGGCATAGATGCTGTCGGTAAGGTCGGCGGCAAAAATGCTTCTCTCGGGGAGATGTTTCAAAATTTACAAAGTAAAGGCGTTCATATTCCCGATGGTTTTGCCATCACGGCAGATGCTTATTGGGCATTGCTGGATCAGAACCAACTGCGGGAGCCACTGACCAAAGTACTGAACAACTTGGATACAAAGCATTTTGATAATTTGCAAACCATTGGTAATCAGGCGCGTGAATTATTGAGCAACGCTAAACTTCCTCAGGAAATTGAGTCTGAACTCCTTACTGCCTTTCGCGAATTACAGTCGAAATATTCACACCCGATTCAGGTAGCAGTGCGCAGTAGCGCGACGGCGGAGGATTTGCCAGGCGCGAGTTTTGCTGGTCAGCAGGAAAGTTTTCTGAACATTAGCACGGAAACAGAACTGCTCGAGGCTTGCCGCCAGTGCTACATGTCGCTATTTACTGATCGCGCCATTAAATACCGCGAAGATCAGGGCTTTCAGCACATGCAGGTGGCATTGTCTATCGGGGTACAGCGTATGGTGCGCTCGGATAAAGCATCGGCAGGCGTCATTTTTACCCTCGAACCAGAAACAGGATTCAAAGATGTCATCCTGATCACCGGTAGCTGGGGCTTGGGTGAAAACGTTGTCAAAGGCAACGTCAACCCTGATGAGTTCTATGTGTATAAGCCGGCTTTGCGCAATGGTAAACTGTCAATCATTTCCAAAAAGGTGGGCACCAAAGCTCAAACAATGGTGTATGCCGAACAACGTGATGAACTGATTAGCACTACTGTGAACCTCGAAACACCACAAGAATACCAGGAAATGCTGGTACTTTCCGATTTGGAAATCGAAAAACTGGCTTCCTGGTCATTGCTGATCGAAGAACACTACAATCTTCCAATGGACATTGAATGGGCGAAGGATGGCATCAGCGGTGAATTGTACATCGTACAGGCACGCCCGGAAACCGTACATGCCCGCGCACGCGAGCCTTACAAACTGCATTTGTACGAACTGAAGGAAAAAGGCAAGGTATTAGCCAAAGGCATTGGCTTGGGCAATCGCATTACGGCGGGGAAAGCCCGCAAACTCTTGTCTCCGGCAGAATCGGATAAACTAAAAACCGGCGAAGTGCTTGTCACCGATATTACCAATCCCGACTGGGATCCTTTGATGAAAAAAGCAGCCGCAATCATTACCAATAAAGGTGGTCGCACCAGCCACGCAGCAATTGTAGCGCGCGAACTGGGCGCGGTGGCGGTAGTGGGTACCGGCAACGGCACCGAAGCCATCGAAGACGGGCAGGAAGTAACGGTTGTTTGTACCGAAGGCAACAACGGTGTGATCTACGCGGGCAGACTCACCTGGGGCGAACAGGAAATTGACCTGCGCCAGGTGAAAATGCCCAAGACTGAAGTCATGCTCATCGCCGGCGACCCAGAGAAAGCTTTCCGGCTTTCGTTCTTGCCGAATAACGGTATTGGCCTGATGCGGATTGAATTTATCATCAATAACGTGATCGGCATCCATCCAATGGCACTGCGCAGATTTGATACGTTAAAAGACCTGGAAGCCAAAGAAAAAATTCAACATTTGACACGCGGCTACGCCAATAAATCCGACTTTTTTGTGGAACGACTTGCCCAAGGCGTGTCCATGCTGGCGGCTGCTTTCCACCCGAAAGATGTGATCGTGCGCATGAGCGACTTCAAAACCAATGAATATGCCAATCTCATTGGCGGTAAAGAATTTGAACCGACCGAAGAAAATCCAATGCTGGGCTTTCGCGGAGCGTCGCGGTATTACCACGAATTGTACCGCGATGGTTTTGAACTCGAATGCCGGGCGATGAAAATGGTGCGCGATGAAATGGGTCTGGACAACGTGAAACTCATGATTCCGTTCTGCCGCACGGTAGAAGAGGGAAGGAAGGTCGTGGACATCATGGAACGTTTTGGTTTGAAACGCGGAGTAAATGGATTGGAAATTTATGTCATGGTAGAAATTCCGAGCAACGTCGTACTCGCAGAAGAATTCGCTAAAGTTTTCGACGGATTTTCCATTGGTTCGAATGATTTGACGCAATTGACGCTGGGTTTGGACCGCGATTCGGTGATTGTCAGCAATTTATTTGACGAGCGCAACCCGGCAGTGAAAACCCTCATTGCCCAGGCGATTCACGCTGCTCGCGAAGCTGGTATCAAAATTGGCTTGTGCGGACAAGCGCCGAGCGACCTGCCTGAAATCGCACAATTCTTAGTGGAACAAGGCATCAGCAGCATTTCATTCAACCCCGATGCTCTGCTTCGGGGTATTGAAAATATCAACCTGGCAGAGAAAAAGACACCCGTAAAATTATAATAAACGCCTATTACAACACGCAGTCATATTTGTAACGCCTCCCAATTTGATGATAAGGAGGCGTTATTTTTGTAATCTGTTGATTGCGGCAGAGTGAAAAGATCAGAAGTATTAAAATGAAACAATCAAGATTTGATCTTTCAAACACATGTCTTTAGTCAAAAGCAAATATGACAGATGCTCCTATGAGCATTCTCTTTTCTAAACCCTCTTAGGCACTCAAACGGAGGGTTTGGGAAAGAGAATGCGAATTGTAAGAAATTATCAATATTCAATTCAACCCAATTGTAAGATCAAGTACTGGCTATTACAATTTATTATTAAAAAAGTCCGAAAAATCTTTTGTGATCTTCGGACTTTTTGGCATGTGTGTTTATCGCTAACGCCGACTGCCGTGATGATGCTGGCGTTTTTTGTGTGGCTGGTCGTGGTGTGGTCGCGGCAGATGCAAGTGGCGTTCCGGCTGTACATGGTACGTATCTTCACTGTAAGGGTGGTCTTCTACAATTGGAATGCGTTTATGCAGCAATTGCTCAATACTGTAGAACAATTCACGTTCTTCGTTGGAACAAAGCGAAATGGCGATGCCGTCGGAGCCGGCGCGACCGGTACGCCCGATGCGGTGCACGTAGGTTTCCGCCTGTTCGGGTATTTCGTAATTGAATACATGTGTAATATCGTCAATGTCAATGCCTCGCGCGGCAATATCGGAAGCCACAAGGATGTGGATTCGACCATTGCGAAAGTTCTCTAAAGCGCGCTGGCGCTGGCTTTGGCTTTTATTGCCGTGAATGGCATCAGCTGGTATGTTGGATTTCGACAGAATTTTTGCCAATTTGTCGGCGCCATATTTGGTACGGGTAAAAACGATGCCTTTTTTTATGCTGTGTGTGCGAATCAGATGCCGTAACAGACCGACTTTAGCCGGTTTTTCTACAAAATAGAAAGCTTCTTCGATCTTGCCCTGTTTGTCTTTTTCAGATTTCACCGTTACCTGTTTCGGATGATGCAGATATTTCGCGGCGATGGTTCTAACTTCCGGTGACATGGTCGCAGAGAAGAGTAGCGTCTGGCGGTCGTCTGGCAATTTGAGCATAATGCGATTGATGTCGTGAATAAAGCCCATATCGAGCATTCGATCGGCTTCGTCGAGCACCAGCATTTCGATATGATTCAAGCTCAGGTGTCCCTGTTGGAGGAGATCGAGCAATCTGCCCGGCGTAGCTACCAAAATATCAATACCCTGGCGCAATTGAGCAATCTGTTTGCCCGATGATACTCCGCCAAAGATCACGGTGCTGCGTAGGCGCGTAAATCGCCCGTATGCCTGCAGACTCTCCCCAATCTGAATGGCAAGCTCCCGCGTCGGCGCCAGGATCAATGCCCGCAGTTGGCGGGTTTTAGTGTCCACTTCATGGGTTTTCTGTAGCTGTTGTAAAATGGGTAGTGAAAATGCGGCTGTTTTGCCAGTACCGGTTTGGGCACAACCAATAAGGTCGTCGCCTTGCAATACGATAGGTATTGCCTGTTGTTGAATGGGAGTTGGATGGGTATATCCTTCGGATTCTAAGGCACGGAGGAATTGCACATCAAGACCCAGGTCTTTGAATGTCATGAAAAATGGTTAAGTCAAGAAAAAATGTTCTCCCCGTTTGATATTTGAAAGACAGGCAATCCAAAATCCCAGAGAGATATTAAAACTAATGCAATAACGACAAAGATGCAATAATAGTTCAGATGGTGTTACATTTGTGCAGATTATAAAGAGAAAAATTGCCGCTGGCATACGAATTATGTGACACAATCTACCTATTTTGTTGGTCTTATGGTATTTTCATATTCCAGATTTTAAATTACATTTTAACATTATGCTTGACCAGATTGACATCGCCAATGTCTTGTTTTTGGACATTGAAACTGTGCCGGGCTACGCCGATTATGAAGAATTGGAAGACGAAATGCGCGAATTGTGGTACGTCAAAAGTCGCTCTATCACCCGGAAATCGGAGGAAGAGCTGAACGAAGACGAGGCTGCCGGGCTGTATTTCGAGCGGGCGGGTATTTTTGCTGAATTCGGTAGAATCATTTGCATCTCTGTTGGCATTGTGCATCGCAGCAAGGAGGACAACCGTCTGCGCCTGCGCCTGAAGTCGTTTGCCGGCGAAGACGAGGCAGAAGTGTTGCAGGAGTTTGCGAAACTTGTCAACCAATATTATTATGATACGACCAAATATTTTCTTTGCGGTCACAATATCAAGGAATTCGATATTCCCTACATCTGCCGGCGCATGGTAGTAAATCAACTGGATTTTCCCGACCCGCTGAATATTGCCGGGAAGAAGCCTTGGGAAACCAAGCATCTGCTGGACACAATGGAGTACTGGAAATTCGGCGATAATAAAAACTTTACTTCGCTGCGACTGCTGGCGGCTATTCTGGGCTTCCCGTCGCCAAAAGATGACATGGATGGCAGCCAGGTCGGTTCGGTATTTTGGGAAGAAAAAGACCTGAAACGCATTGCTCATTACTGTGAAAAAGACGTGCTCGCCACTGTGCAGTTGTTCCTGCGCTACAAGCGGATGCCTATTTTACAGGAAGACCAGGTGCAGCATGTGAGGTGATAATGGAGGTTTGTTCTTAGTTATTTGAAGAATTTGGTTTCAAAACCGCCTTCAAATAACCAAGAACGATTTTATCAAGGTTTTATACTTTGGGCTTGCCGATAGTAATCGTTTTCGGCTTACTTGGCTTGCCTTCAATGTGTTGGCGGTTCACAGCGGTGATAATATAGGTGTAATATACATTGTCCTCCAGTTTTTTATCGTAGAAAACGACTTTTTTCTTTTTTTGCTGAAAGGGTGTAATGTACAGAATATTGGCGGGATCGTCCATTTCGCCTGCTTTCTTGCCATAAAAACGATAAACTACGTAATAATCAGGCGGGTTTTTCCGGTCGGCGCGATTTGCTGTCCATTTCATGCGTACTTCGCCGGTTTTTTTATACTTCGGGCGCGCCAGCTTAGGCTCTCCGAAAGCTTTCATCGAAGCGTCGGGCGGCGAGGGTAGCAACGCCAACGTGCGGTAGTGGTATGATAAAGAGTCTTTCAAGCCCAATCGGTTTTCCAGAATGGATCTGGAACTGAAGTACGCACTGCCTTTGGTGATGGCGTTGCGGCGATTGAGGCGGATTTGTTTCGGAATTTCATTCGGATCGCTCCAGGCGGGTTCAGGGTTGTTTTGCACTTTATAAGCGGCGTGTCCGATGTAGAGATTGCGCTCAAAATTACGACTGCCCCACCAGCCCAGCAAAGTCGCGTGATCTGCCGGCGAGAAACCGATATTCCAGTACAACTGCGGAATGAGATAGTCAATCCAGCCCAGACGCATCCACTTTATTACATCGGCATAAAGATCATCGTAGCAGGTAGCACCCGCGCGCGTATCCGAACCGGTTGGATCTTTGTCTTTATTGCGCCATACGCCAAATGGACTGATGCCAAACTGCACGTGCGGCTTGGTTTCCTTGATTTTGTCGGAGACCATTTCGATCAGTGAATCCACATTGCTGCGGCGCCAGTCGTCTATGCTGTTAAAATTGGTGCCATAGCGCCAGTAGTCGGTACTATCGGGGAAGACTTCGTCTTTTACCTTATATGGGTAAAAATAATCGTCGAAATGAATGGCATCAATATCATATTTGGTCACGACCTCGCCTACAATGTCCGTGATGTATTGTCGAACCTGAGGTAATGCCGGGTTGAAATAAAATTTGCCACCGTACTTCAGCATCCAGTCGCGATGCCCCCGGAAGATATGATTAGGCGCGAGGCTGGCGGTATCCATGTCCATCGTGGCGCGGTAAGGGTTGAACCACGCATGAAACTCCATGCCCATTTTGTGGGTTTCTTCGATCATAAATTGTAGCGGGTCGTACCCCGATTCCGGCGCTCTACCTTGTTTGCCCGTGAGGTATTTCGACCAGGGTGCCAGTTCGGTAGGGTAAAGCGCATCTGCTGCCGGGCGCACCTGCACGATAACCGCATTCAGCCCGATTTGTTTGTACTGTTCCAGCAGTGATTTCCACTGTTCTTTCAGCGCAATGGCATCCGAAGTGGGCGCACGCGGATAATCAATATTGGCAACTGTTGCTACCCATACGGCACGAAATTCCCGCTTTGGGGCATCGTTGTATTGGGCGTTCAGATTTTGCAAAAAAGTTAATAATAACAGGCACAAAATGATTCTCATGGTTTGGTGTTTGCAACAAAGTTAACGAAGTAGCCCGATAGTGAGTAACGACCGGCGCAGTTTTAGATGAATTCCCGAAGCCCGCCTTTCCCGGCAGCGACCAGTTCCGGCATCAAACCTTGCTTTCCTCCAGTAGCCACTGTTTGTTGATCACATTATCGGTTTCCATAATTTTTTTGCGCAGGGCATTCAGTTTTTCTTCCAGCGTCTTTCGGGAAAACGTACTGGCATTAAACTTGATGGAAGCCAGATTTTTGGCGAAGCGCAGCAAATTGGTGTAGCTTTTTTTCTCGGCGGTAGTCATTTTTCGGTTGCGAATCACATAAATCCGAAATGTTTCGATCAAGCCATAAAATGCTTCGGTATCGAGCTGATCGTAATAAATGCGAAGCTGCAAAAAGGTAGTATTCAGGTGATAGGTCACGTCGGTAAACTGTACATCTCGCAAGACTTCCAGTGCTTTGTCGTACATTTTTTTATTGTAATAAAAATTGGCAAGGTTATAATTATAGGCATTGTCGCGGCGAGCAGGCAGCAGTTTGTCCTTGTATTCTTCAATAAATTGCTTAGTCCAGTCAAATTCCTTGAAACTACACCCCAGGGTGGTTATATTTTTGTAATCCCATTCGGAAATAACGCCGTTGTTGAGCAAAAGCTCCGCTTTCAGACCTTGCTGATACAGATCAAACAACTCACGCTGGTAGCGGCTGTGCCCCAGTTTGATCTGGCGAATGCAATAATTATTGGCAAAATTATACAACTCGTATGCCTCGTCCTGCGTAAGCTTGTCGCTCTGGTTAGTCAAGATGTCTTTCAGGTGCTCATAATGTTTGGGATTGTTTTCGTCCCGCATAGACATCAAAACCGTGTAGTAGAGAATGATAGCGGTATCGCTGGCAAAAGTATCCCAGTTTTGCTCGATGTACGTTAGCAACTCCTCCAGAAATCCAAAATCGTAGCTCGTGTTGAGCATCATCATATTGGCAGTGAGGTGACAACAGTTGCGCAATTTTTCTATAATGTAATAACGATCCAGATGATTCAGCATTTTCTGAAATGATTCGGTTTTGGACCTGTCCACATAGGTACCGCTGTAATACCCCAGCAATGAGTTGAAACGATAATTTACAAAATGAAAATCGCCGTTTTGATAAGGGTATTGCTCAACTGTTTTCTGCAGTTGCTTGGCACGATTGGTCAGCAGATCAAACTGATTAGCTTCAAAAGCAGATTCCAGCGTGAAAAGTTGTTCGCGCAAAGGTTGCGATTCCAGATACTGATATGCCAAAAAACGATTGTAGAGTTTTTTAAGATAAGACAATACATTGTGCAGCTTCTGGTCGTCGTACGCTTCGCCGGGAAAGAGCCGCCCGAAGAGATTGTCACGCTCCAGTTGTTTATTAGGACGATCAATGTATTCCAGGATAATTTCCAGTAATTCCTTGGTTTTATCGTGCTGGTTGAAATAGGGCGAGCTGGCAAACAGATAAAAGCGCTCCCGGTCTTTGGCAGAAATTTCTGAAATGTACCTTACGATTTTGCTCTGATAGTGCATCTTTTTCTTTTTTAAATACAGAATGCGCGAAAAAATTTAGCATAAAATAATGAAAAACAGAATTTTGTACAAAATACAATTTTAAAAACTTGTCAGTAAGTTACGAAAATGTACTTACACCAAAAAGTCTTTTGCCCGACTTTTGTACCGTGACTCACAATGAAACACTTTTTGTTTGCGACTCGCTAATAGCAAATTATAATTCCTAAAGACGACGACACTAAATGTAAGACGACCAAACGACGACCACTACCGACAAATTTTTAATCCCAACACAAACACTATGAGACTGCACTATTTTTAGAAAAGCAATTATAGTTTTTTAGCAGCTCTCTCAGTTTTTGAAAAAAGTTATAATCTCATGAGTGGTTTTGGAAAGGGTATCGCAGTACAACTGCGCTACCCTTTTTGCTTTTAATTCTCCAAGCTCGCATCCGAACTATTCGCCGATTATCTTCGCGCACCTTAGATTAATCTTACGTTTTTTTGTTATATATGTTTCGCTCCGGCAAGAATTTTTAAGGCAGGAAAAGGATTTTACCTCCAGCTTTTGAAAGTTTTTTTCGTATATGGGATGTTATTTTTTGATTTTTTTGTGCTTTTTTTTGTCAAAACAGGCTACACCGAAACAGGATTTTTATTATTTTTTCATTCTAAAGCACTGACAAATAATTTATTAAGTAAAAAATCTGAGCGTGAAAAAATCCAGTAAAAAAAATAATTGTACTTACTTTAGCCTGTTTTCGTACCGATATTTGTATTGTCAAAAGGAAAGAACGGAAAATAGCAACTAAGAAAACATAAACGAAAAAGATCTATTACTGACAGATTATAATTCCATGAAGTGACTTACTATTTGACAAATTTATAATCCCTTGAAAAAATTGTAATCTCATGAAGATTTAGGGGGATATCAAAGGATATCCTTTATTTTTGGTATGTAGATAGCCTCTCAAAGCTCATTTAGAAACCGGTTGGTAACTCCAGCCGGTTTTTTTTATTTTGCAAAAATAAGTTATACGAGCGACTTTACCAAATCTACCACTCCACTAATTATATATTGTACAGCAATTGCCATTACGATAAAGCCCATAATGCGCGACAACGCCCGCATACCCGCCACGCCCAATACGCGATTGAAGTAAGGCGCTGAACGCAAGATCAGATAAACAATAGCGCCGGTGATAATGACGACTGTGGCAATTACTACTTTATCCAACCATTCTGGGCGCTCGGCACTCAGGCTAATAAGCAAAGAGATAGATCCCGGACCCGACAATAAAGGCATTGCCAGCGGCGAAAACGAAATATCCTGCTTGTGCAAGGCTTCTTCGGTCACTTCCGGGCTGATGGCACGCGTTTCCTCAAATTTACTGCTTAATAGTCCATATCCTGAACTCAGGATTACCAACCCCCCGGCGATGCGCATCGCATGGATGCTGATGCCAAAAAAACTGAGAATAAACGTGCCGGCAAAGAAAAAAACCAGCAAAATAGCTGTAAAATAAATGCTGGTATGCAGCACCGTTTTATGTAGCGCTGGTTGGGTGTAGTTGGTGGTCATGCTCAGAAATACAGGTACTGCGCCGATTGGGTTGACTACCGAAAACAAAGACGCCAATACCGCTACAAACAATCCGAGTATTTCATTCACGGTTTTTAGAATTTTATTTTATTTAGAATAATATTTTTTCGCGTACTCTACCCAACTAAAATAACGGGTATAAAAAGAAACGGGAAAAACAGAATTTTGTAGTGATGAAACACAAAAATCTTTTTTCCAATGAAGCCATGCTTCATAGCCGAAATATAGCAATTGGGGCTTGCATCATCACCTGAAAATCAAGCCCATTCCACTCAAAAATTTTTTCCGAAAAGGATTGGATGAAGCGCGGCAAGCGCTCAAAAAACGATGAAAAGAGGATATTCAACTTTTCAAACATCTGCTGGGGCGTTTTTTGCGTTGGGTATCTTTTCAACAAGTATGGGTCCCTTCCGGCTAAAAATAGTTCAGCTCTTTACACTTATTGTGTTAGGTTTTTAAAAATTTGACCACCGGAGGGATACTTTTTATCCAAGAAAATAACAATATCCGGGTATTCATTTTTTTGCGCGATCGTTTTTTTCTGTTTGTAGAAAAGAACAACGGAGAAGCACTTCGAATCGGCGCTTCTCCGCTGGTATTGTATTAGATTGGTCAGTTCATTTCTTCATTCTACTTTTTCCAGCACGGCTGCCCGCACGTAGCCTATGCGCGACACATACTGCACTTTCCACCAGGTAGCGTTGGTTTTTTCGAGTAGTTGCACCCGATTGCCTTTTTGCAGTCGGAAGAGCGAGCGCCCATCGGGGTGTGGCTCCGTTCGCAATTCACTGATTTCGAGTATCTTGTATATTTCAGCGACAGGCTTGGGTTGAACTGTTGCGGCTTCGTTTTGGATATTTACATCTGGCGCCGAAGGTTTAGGCTGTGGTTTTGTCGGTTCGGGCGTCAGCGTCACTACCGTTAGCACAACATTTTTTTTCAACTCGTTTTTGCCTGCCATTTCGGTAGGTGTAATGCGGATTTCCTGATCGGCAAAGCCCGGTTTTTTCACTACCATTCGATAGCTCTGGCTACGTTGCAACGTCGCCTTGATATTACCATCTAAGAAACTATTGATCAACGCCAGTTCTTCGCTGCCATCGGATTGTACGCGGTACAATTCAATGCTGACGCCGGTCAGGGCATTGTCATTGTTGTCGCTGCGGGCAATACCAGCGAAGGACAAATAAGGCTTCACCTCTTCCACCACGGGGGCAGGCGTCGCTTCTGGCCTCGATTTTACTTTTGGCTTTTTCGCCGGAAGTTCTTCTTTTGATTTTTGTTCGGACTGGTTATTTAATTCCTGCTGACTCGTTGGTTCTGCTTCTATGTCGGTTATCGCTTCCTGTTCCAGGGGTTCTATTTTGCTTTTCAGCGCGAGGGCAGGCACTTCCGTCTTCCAGGCTTCGAGTTGCTCTTCGCGTGTCATACGCCCGAACGTGAGGTTGAGTCCTGTGTTGAATTGTGCATTTTTAGCATTATCCAGATTAAAAACAGGCAGAATGTTGTCGGAAGCAAAGTACAGTTGCAGTGGTCCGGCGTTGAGCGCAATACCTGCGCCAAAATTAAATGCTGATCTGTTGTAGGTTGAATAATTGACCACTGCTTGCAGAAAGCGGCTTAGCCGGTGCTGTAAGGCTACTGATAATGCCCAGTCGGTTTTTCCATTGTAAAAACGCGGGTTGATCAGTAGTCCTGCTGAAGTGTTGGGGCGGAAGTAGTAATTGCCGCCGAAATAAGCCATGGCGGGCAATCGGGTTGTGTAGCTACCCAGCGGCAAAGCCGTCGGCATTTGCAGAGAATCAACAAAATTGTTGAGTTCTTCTTCAAACTGGTCAAAGTCGCTGGTTGAAAACTCTACATTGCCCGCTAAGATTGTATTTTCTGTCAGGTCGTTTTTCCAGCGGATTCTGCCCAGGTTCAAAATGCTGCCAAAGACTTCAATTTTGTCGCTTACCTGCAAATTGGCTCCGAAATCAATGGCGATACCCCGATTGCCGGTGCCGCGAAAGTACGTCGAAGGGTCGTTTTCCAGCGTTTGCAGCCCCGAAGAGTAAACGCTCAGCGCGCCCAGAATGGTAAGATACTCATTGTCGAGGGCATTAACCAAACTCAGCCCCTGATTAAAAGTTGAAACATTCGCCAGCCCGGAGAGCCATTTTGCCCGAACGCCCATAGAAAGCTGCGGCGTGATGACGCGGGTGTAACCAATACCGTACGACCGGAAATGGGTGCCATTGAAGCCAAGCTGGTCGAGTAGGTAAGTTTTGGTGTTAGCGATTTGCTCGTTGGAAACATCGTTTAGTAATTCGAAAAGCGCTTTGGGATAATCTACCTGAAAAGTCGCATAATCGCCTGTCTGGAAGCTAAAAAAATTGTTTTTGATGCGAAATCCAAATTCTAGCCAGTTAATGTTAACGTCTGTGATGAGGCGGTTTTCCTGATCCAGAATGCCCAGAAAATCTTCAAAGTTGTTATCAAAAAAGTTTTCATCGCCATCCAGCATCAACTCACCAAATTTAAAGCTACTGTTGCTATAAGTGGCGTTCATGTTTCCCAGTGCCGGAATTCCGACGTAAACATTGGACAAAGGCATGCGCCCTGGATTGAGCGACAGGGATTGTGGCACGGCATTGAGGTTATACAAGGTGATATTGCGCTGCGCATTCATTTGTAACATGCTGATAGACAGCAATAACAGTAACAGACCATTTCGCCAAAACGAAAAAGTGTCGGGCAGTACCGCCATTGCGGTTGCCGGGTTTGTTTTCCACATAGTATTCCGATTTTAAAAGTGAAAAAAGGGGTTTAGTTTTTTGCAACGTTTGCTGCAAAAAGAATCGGTTTTGATTCTAATCGTTAAAGGAAAACTTTTGGTGAGATAGCCTGCGATTTAGTATTCGGCCGTCAAAACGGACCAATAGCCAAATCAATGTGTCAAATTTAAAAGAAGTATCGGAGAAATGCAAACAAACTTAGAAAAAAGACTTTTGAAGGAACTGGCGATCAGGCTTTTGCAGAATAATCAACGGGGAAGGAGATGTCTATAAGGTTTGAAGTTTACATCTCCCCCACCCCTGATTTTTCGCTTACTTCTTGTATTTCACCTTGCCGCCCACGATGGTCATCAGCACTTCGGTTTGCAGAATTTCATCGTCGGTGCAATTGAGCAGGTCTTTGGACAATACAACTATATCTGCATATTTGCCAGGCTCCAGCGAGCCTTTGTCTTTTTCTTCAAATGCAGAATAAGCACAGGACAACGTATAAGACTTGATGGCTTCTTCACGGGTCATTTTTTGTTCCGGGAAAAACTCTATAATCGGCGGTGCGAAACGCTTGCGCGTCACCGTTGCGTAGAAACTTTCCAGTGCACTAACGTCTTCCACTGGCGCATCAGTGCCATTGGTGACTACAGCGCCTGCATCCAGCAGACTGCGCCAGGGGTAGGCGCCTTCGCGAGCGCGCTTTTCGCCGAGACGTTTTACTACAAACGGCGCATCGGACGTGCAGTGAATACCCTGCATGGAAGCGATCACGCCCAACTGGGCAAAGCGCGGAATATCAGCAGGGTCAAGGTGTTGCGAGTGCTCAATGCGCCAGCGCAGATCCTTTTTATCGGGATTGGTCTGGAATTCCTTTTCCATGATATTCAGTACTTCGCGGTTGGCACGGTCGCCGATGGCATGTACGCACAGTTGCAATCCATTGTCCATGCAAAGTTTGGCAATATTTTCCACATCCGAAACTGGGGTGGTATTTTGCCCCAAAAAGTCGCGTTTGTCTTCATAAGAAGCTAGTAGCCATGCCCCAAAGGCGCCCAGCGCGCCATCCACTTCGGTTTTGATCGCCCGGCAGGTGAAAAAGCCGTTGCCCGCATCAATAATTGGCAAACCAGCAAGTTTGTCTTTGACCTCCGGCCAGCGGTGGCGAATCATTGCCCACAGACGCAGATCGAATTTGCCCTGTTCTGCCAGCTCTTTGTACCATTGAATCTCTTCCTGCGAGGAGCCTGCATCCTGGAAAGAGGTAATACCCTTCGACAAGCATTCCTGTTGCGCCAGTTCAATGCCTTTGAGCCATTCTTCCCTGAGTGCTTCCTGTGACAGACTATCGCGATACGCCTGATAAGCCGCCACGATCAAGCCCATGGCGCGTTCTTCAAATACGCCAATTGCCTCGCCGCGTGAATCGCGCACGATCTCTCCGCCCGAAGGATTAGGCGTTTCGGCGGTGATGCCAGCGAGCTCCATCGCTTTTTTGTTGGCAAAAAGCCCATGTCCGCTGGCGTGTCGCAATAGCACCGGATTATTTGGCGATACGTGGCTCAACTCATCGTGGTAAGGGTAGCCGAGGACCTGCTTTTCGGGAGATTCTTCCCATTTTTCCTGATGCCAGCCGCGCCCTACGATCCATTCGCCGGGTTTGGCGGTTTTGGCTTTCTCTTCTACCATCGCCACGATTTCATCCCAACTTTTGGATTTCAGGAAGTTCAAATTCATCAGGCTTTGCCCCAGCCCCGAAAAATGTCCATGCCCTTCGATAAAGCCCGGCATGGCAAAATTACCCTGTAAATCAATAACTTCGGTATTCCCATCCTTGAATTGCTCCACATCGGCATTACTGCCCACCGCCAGAATTCGTCCCTCTTTTACGGCGATTGCCTCGGCGCGGGGCTGATTTCCATTGACGGTGTAAATATTTCCATTGACAAAAATGACGTCGGCAACGTCTTTTTCTTTAGGCTGACAGCCAAAAAACAGCACTGCCAGCAGTAGAAACCAAAAGTATTTTTTCATCATGCTCGAATGTTTAAATGTTTGCAATTAGACAAAATAGGCACCTGAATTCATCCCTTGTTTTCGGAAGGATAAAATTAAGGAAAGATTGAGAGGCAAAGAAGGTGTGGTATTCGCAGTTATGATATTTTATTTAGTGTGTCGAGGATTTTTGAAAATAAAATGCAAGTCCCACGAGAATTATTATAATTGCCCCACCTAACACTTTCAGGAAAAAAAACTCCGGATTTTTGCTTTGGGCGGACGAGGTTAGGGCAAAAACAATGGACAGCAATGTTGCTGAAAAACCTAAGCCCGCTACAACCCAGATGGTGGGTAGCCCTCCAGGAATACGATTATGCTTTTTGTCTGCCTGAAGGGACTGCATGCGCAGTACCGGCAAAGCCGCAAATAAGTATAAAAAGGGCAGAAACGTGAGCAGGATTGTCATGTCCAGTAAAATCCAATAGGCTTCTTTGGTGGTAGATCCAGAAACTGCCGCGAGTAGCAACAAAGAAGAAAGAATGCCTTGCATAATAAGCGCTATATAAGGCGAACCCCAGCGTGGATGAATCCGTCCAAGCGCTTTGGGGAGATAACGATCTACACCGACCACGTAGGGTAAACGTGCTGCGCCTGTGATCCACGCCGCCAGTTGCCCGGTAGTAGCAACGACGATAAGCCCTGCTACCAGCGCGCCAAGGCCCGGAATGCCCAGTTTGTTCCCGATCGAAGCAAGCGCCTGTGGAATGCCGTTGATGACGTCCAGTTCACTGGAAGGCAACGCGACCAGCAACGACCCTGTGCCGAGTATATAAAATCCGAGAATCAGTGTGCCAGCGATTGCCATGGCGCGTGGAACCGAGCGACGAATATTTTTGATTTCGGCGCCCATGATGGGAGCAAGTTCCAAGCCGACAAAAGCGAAGGTCATAGTTGCAAAAAAGGACAACTCCGGCAGGCGGGTCAGGTCGGGCATTAGGTTTTTACGGTTAAAATCGGTAGCGCTGCCAAATTGATACCAGGTAATCAGACTCGCGCCAATCAGCACCGCTACAGTGGCTCCCGTGCAAATGCCGCCTATATTTTGAATCCACCTGGCATGTTTAATTCCGATGATGTTGAGTCCTATGACCAGCCAGAGTATAAACAGCGAAAATGTAGCATTGTACCCCACATTATTGCTGAGGTAAAGCCATTTCTCGCCGCCAAGAAAAGGGAGCGTGCCAGCTATGAACAACAGCAGAGAAGGATAGTACACCAAATTCGATACCCAATAAGACCACCCTGCGATAAACCCATGTAAACTGCCAAAAGCTACCTTCGTCCAAAGGTAGAGTCCTCCTTCTGCAGGCATTCGGGCATTTAGTTCTAATACAGTTAGACCCAGCGGTATAAAAAAAATAAGCAATGCTAATACCCACAGTACCAGACTGGATGAGCCGGATTGGGCTGCTGTGGAAAACCAGCGAATGGAGACGATGGCTGATACGTTCATCAACACGAGGTCCCAAATGCCCAGTGCGCGGTGCAGATGAGCAGATGCAGGAGAATGTTGTTCCATGGTATGATTAGTTTAGCTTACCGGATCGTCCATTTGCGATGCTAAAGCTAAACATTTATCTTGTTATTCTCGCCGAATCGCCTCCACCGGATCGAGCCGCGCAGCTTTCATCGCCGGATAGGTACCAAAAATGATTCCGATAATAATGGCAATAACGATAATGATCATCAGCGTATTCAAAGTATAGGCAGCTGTGAAAGGCATGTCAACAATGGCTTTGATAATGGCGACGGCAAGCATGGTAAACAGAATGCCAAATACCAGCCCTAGCAGGCTGCCGAGCATAGAAATCGTAACCGATTCTGACAGGAAAAGGCGCATGATGTCCCGTTTATTTGCTCCCAGCGCTTTGCGCAAGCCAATCTCGGAGGTGCGCTCAGTGACAGAGATCAACAAGACGTTCATCACCCCAATACCGCCGACTAACACCGAAATTCCTACGATCATCCCCATTACCAAACGAAACAACAAGAATCCCTTTGACACCTGGTCAACCCGAAATTCATTGGTGATGACTTCAAAATCTTCCTTGCCGGTGGGATAACGCTCGGCAAACCAGTTCTCCAGCTTGGCTTTGAGCGCCGGTACATCTTCGACCGAAACCGCATGCACCAGGCACATGGGCGGGGAGCGCCGCATTTCGCTCTCGGGAATGTGTGTGATCGGAATAAATAGCATTGGAACGGGCGTTCGACCTTCCTTCAACACCCCTATGATCTTGAAATCCATCCCTTCGTAGCGTATGGTTTTGCCGACCAATTTGCCGTGATCTTTCGCT
Organism: uncultured Saprospiraceae bacterium; assembly: GCA_964596135.1. Lineage (GTDB taxonomy): Bacteria > Bacteroidota > Bacteroidia > Chitinophagales > Saprospiraceae > JADJNW01. The sequence continues at coordinate 17,724 of CAZQTF010000053.1, forward strand.
CCGCTGATTTGCTTCGCCAATTCATAATTGACTATCGCAACAGTGGATTTCTCCGATAAATCTGCTTCCATGAAATTTCGTCCGGCGTTTAATTCCTCTTCTTCAGGCATGTAAGGAGCAACGCCCCCCACAATCGCACCAAATGATTCCGATTTTCCGGGCATGGTAAGCTCGCTTGCCGCCTGTTGCGTGAGCAGATAAGCGGTTGCTTCATTCGTCAGCATTGCCTGCATCGCCGTCAAAGCGTCATAATCCAGATAGGCAAATGAATCTTTCCTGATGCTGACATCATTAACTTTCTTGGTCGTATTGGTATTCACCATGATGCTTTTCAGGTCGGTCGTGCTGCTGATCTGATCTTTGGCGTACTTTTCCATTCCATCAATAAGCGATAAAATGGAGACCAGCGCCGCTACACCGATCACAATACCCAGAATGGACAAAAGCGTATGAAACAAATTGGAACGAATGCTTTCCAAGGCTTGTGCAAATGAGGCGATTAGCTTTTTCATAAAAATCAGATATTATTTTTCTCAATAGGTAAAACCAAATACAAAAAAAAAGCTGCCAGACTATATTTGACAGCTTTTTCGATGGATGGATTTTTTGTTTAGACCAATTAGAAAAACGAAAACACCGGAGCGGTCGTGCCACCCCGGTGTTTATCAGGAATAGGATTGCGTTGATTCACTTAGTGTTCGCCATATTCCACGGTGCGCCCTGGTGTGTAAGGCGCGCCGGCGGCTTCGAGTTTGCGCTCAAAGCCTTTGATGTCGTTGTCCATTAGGTTGCGAATAGTTGCCAGAATAGGCTTAAATTCCTCATCGGCAATGCGAAGGGCATCGCGCTGGGTCTGCGTTGGAGCAGAAGTAGAAGACCACATCTCACCCGTGAGCCAGCCAACGCGGTCTGCCACGCTGAATTTCGTCGGTTTGTCAATGCGGGAAGCAAGATTATCGCCGTACATGAGGGTGCGAATGTTCCGAATTTTTTCTTCAATT
>CAZQTF010000054.1:0-13425 GCA_964596135.1 uncultured Saprospiraceae bacterium
CCATATAAATCAGCAATTTGCTGCCTCGTTTTGGTTTTTTCTTTATGCATCACACAACCAACCAAACAAATATGCTTTTGAAAGTAAATGATTTGGCTCTTTTTTGCAAGAGGTCATCCTGTCAATTTTTTACCTAACTTAGTTTGATTTCAAAACTAACCAAACATTTTTTCTTACTTTTGCGTTACCCATATGAAGACCCTACGTCTGAATTTATAAAACCAAATTTATCAGCCATGACTACTTTTGCCGATGCCGAACTAACCCTCGAAAGTAAAGGATACCTTAGCATAGAAGTGGATCCGACGCTGGATCTGGCGGCGGAAATTCAGCGCCTGAAAAAAGAAAAAAACGCCGTGATCCTGGCGCATTACTACCAGGAATCCGACATTCAGGACGTAGCGGATTACATTGGCGACAGTCTGGGATTGTCGCAGCAGGCTGCCAAAACCGAAGCAGATATTATTGTGTTTGCGGGCGTTCATTTTATGGCAGAAACCGCGAAAATGCTGAGCCCGAAGAAAAAAGTGTTATTGCCCGACCTCAAAGCCGGCTGCTCACTGGCGGATTCCTGCCCGCCGCACTTGTTCCGCAAGTTTAAGGAAAGATACCCCGACCACGTGGTCGTGAGCTATATCAACTGCACGGCAGAGCTAAAAACCCTCACCGATATTTGCTGCACTTCGACCAATGCGGTACACATCATTGAAAGCATTCCCAAAGATCAGCCGATTATTTTTGCGCCGGATATTAACTTGGGTAAATATTTGATTAAAAAAACCGGCAGAGATATGATATTGTGGAACGGCACCTGCATGGTGCACGAAATTTTTTCGGCAGAAAAAATTGCTAAATTGCGCGCGCGATACCCCGAAGCGAAGTTCATCGCCCACCCCGAATGCGAGCCGCATATCCTCGAAACGGCTGATTTTATTGGCTCTACGACTGGGTTGCTGAAATACACGATCAACAGCGATGCCAGGGAATTTATCGTAGCAACCGAAGCCGGTATTTTGCACCAGATGCAATTGAAATCACCGGATAAAACATTTATTCCTGCGCCGCCCAACAATACTTGTGCCTGCAACGAGTGTCCGCATATGAAGCGCAACACGATGGAAAAGCTCTATTTGTGCATGGAGTACGAAAAACCGGAAATTATTCTGCCAGATTGGGTGATCGAGCAAGGCCGAGCGAGCATTGACCGGATGCTGGAGATTTCAGCAAAAGCAGGATTGAATAAGGATTGATTTATTTAGTGATGTAATGATTTGATGATGTGATGGCAGCGTGTTTTAAAACGTCATCACATCACCACATCACCCCCTTGGCTTATCACAAAATTCTGAGGGGGAATACAACAAATTCGTTTTTTGCCGTTTAATTGTAACTTTGCAATCCCTCGAACGATTCAAAATGCAGCAGACGGTGAAAAAATTATTAGTATTCCTATTCCTTGTCAACCTATCCTTATCAGGTTTTGCGCAGAGAGGCCGGGAAGCCGGCGGATGGATCGGCGCCTCTTACTACTTTGGCGATCTGAATACGAATTATAACCTGAGTATGCCGGGTTTGGCCGGAGGAATAATCGGGCGCTTTAATTTCAACGAACGTATTTGTTTGAAGTTTTCCGGCAACCTCGGCACGGTGATGGGCGATGATGCCGTTTCCAAAAATACCTTTGAACGCGCGCGTAATCTGAGCTTTCGATCCAGAATTATTGAAGGCGCAGCGCAGCTGGAATTTAATTTTCTTCCCTACCGGCACGGCAGCCGCGAAGAGTTTTTTACGCCTTACCTGTTTGGTGGGCTGAATGTTTTTCATTTCAACCCCGAAGCAGAATATAACGGTGAATGGGTGGAACTGCGACCGCTTGGCACCGAAGGGCAATTCAAAGGTGAAGAATACTACGCGGTGAACGCCGGACTGGTATATGGCTTTGGTTTCAAAGTGGATTTGAGTTATGAATGGAGCCTGAACATTGAATTGGGCGCGCGTACTTTGTTTACTGATTACCTCGATGATGTGAGCGGTTTTTACCCCGATAACGATGACCTGCGTCGGTCGCGCGGCGATGTGGCTGCCGATCTGTCGGATCGCTCTATTCTTATCCCGGGCGTCAATGATGGACAAATCGGGGAGGCTGGGCGTCAGCGCGGTAGCACCCATATCAATGATTCTTATGTGTTGGTGGGGATCGGGGTGGTGTATTATTTCGGCGATTTGAAATGCCCAAGCTACGGCAACCGCCGCAAACTGTAGATTCCGCCTGATCTTTTTCCCGAAATGTTTTACTTTCAGCCGCTTCTAAATGCTCGTTATCGAGCGTAAGAGCACTTCCATCTATGTTTCCTGTAAACTCATCTGAATTTGCTTATCTTGCAGGTTCATCAAATATTTGTTTTTTCAATGAAAAAATCGAAGATGATCCTACTTGGTCTCACTTTGGTTTTTGCGGCTTGCCGCCAGGAACCGAAAGACGAATGGGTCAGTGGTTATGATGATCCGGAAAGCCGCGACACGACCGTCAATGGACATTCTTATCGTTACTATCATGGTTTTTATTATCCGATTTATGGTGGCTACATCTCGCCGCGCTCTTATCAGGGCGGGACGCTTCAGCAGATTTCCAGCCCCGGCTACCAGCCTGCGCGCGTTTCGCGGGGCGGTTTTGGTCGCACTTCTGCCAGCCGATCCGTTCGCAGCTAAACATTCATGATACCAATAGCAGATCGATACACCGTTAAAATGTTATACCGAAAAAATGGAAAGAGGGCTGGTAAAAGAACGCCGCAACTGGCAGAAAATAGTTGAAAAACAGGGATTTATATTTCATTCCGTAGAGGGCAAATACTGGGACGAGAGCGCTTGTTATGCTTTTCGCAAAAGCGAAGTAATGGCGATAGAAGAAGCCACGCAAGAATTGTTTGCTATGTGCATGGAAGCTGTAGAAGCCGTTTTACAGGAAAACCGATTGCAGGAATTTGCCATTCCCGAAATTTTCCACGAACGCATTCGCCAAAGTTGGGACGACGACGACCCGACGCTCTACGGGCGATTCGATCTGGGCTATGACGACGGACAGATCAAACTCCTTGAATTCAACGCCGATACGCCCACCTCGCTGTTGGAGGCTTCGGTTGTGCAGTGGTATTGGTTGCAGGATTATGAAAACAGACTGGATCAGTTCAATTCCATCCACGAACTGTTAATCGAACAGTTCAGATATTTCAAGCAACGCGGCATTTTCGATCTGCATTTTGCCTGCATTACCGCTAACGATGAGGATTACATGACGGTCGGCTACCTGATGGATTGCGCGCAGCAAGCCGGTATTCAGGTGGAATTTATTGATATGGAAGACATCGGTTGGGTGGAAGAGGCGCGTGTTTTTGTGGATTTGAACGAGGAGAGAATGCGTAATTGCTTCAAGCTGTATCCCTGGGAATTTATGCTGCAAGAAGAGTTTGCCCGCCATACGCTCGAAGCCGATACGCTCTGGATAGAGCCTCTCTGGAAAATGATTTTGTCCAACAAAGCCATTCTGAAAGTATTGTGGGAGTTGTACCCCGGCCATCCTTTGCTGCTGCCCTGTTACGATCGCCCCGATGGGATGAAAGCTTACGTGAAAAAGCCGCTGCTGAGCCGTGAAGGTGCCAATGTGACGATTGTGCAAAACGGGCGCCTCCTGCAAGCAACCCAGGGTGAATACGGCTACGAAGGGCATGTGTATCAGGCATATTTTGAATTACCGGAGTTTTCGGGCAATCGTCCGGTAGTTGGTAGCTGGGTGGTGGGCGATACGCCTGCCGGTATTGGCATTCGGGAAACGACGGGTTTGATACACGACAATCTGGCGCGCTTTGTGCCGCATTATTTTTATTAAAACCGACGTTCGATTTATCGAACAAAACCCTGAACTTGCCGACCTTTACGGCGATATTGCCAAAAAAATGGATGGTTCTGCGCAAAACTTCCTATTTTTGTAATCCGGTCGAAATGAATGGAATGATACAACAAAAGGAAATTTTGCTGCCACCAATGCCACGCGGATTTCACCTGATCACATCACAGGTGCTTCGTGCTCTGCCGGAATTGCCTTCAGCGGGCTTGTTTCATCTGTTTATCAAACATACTTCGGCAGGGCTAGCGATTAATGAGAATGCCGACCCGACTGTTCGGGAAGATTTTGAGCAAATTTTCAACCGAATAGTGCCGGAAAATATGCCGTTTCTAAAACATAATTTGGAAGGGTCGGACGATATGCCGGCGCATGTAAAAGCAGCTTTGGTCGGAACATCGGTCACCATTCCCATTACCCACAGCAAGCTGAACCTGGGCGTTTGGCAGGGTATTTATTTGTGCGAATTTCGCAATCATGGCGGCAGTCGTCAACTCATAGCCACAATTTATAGTTGAGAAAACATAATATATTTTGTGCTGTTATTACTATGTGGTAAAATCGCTATCATTTTTGTTGAAATAGTAACTAAAAACCCATACAACCATGCCGATTTTGGGCGCCTTAATCAAAAGAGGACTTACACTGGGGGAAAAACTGGAGCGTCAGAATATCGCTCCTATCCAACTGCAAACCAGAACATTGCGCCGCTTGTTGCGCATTGCCAGCCAAACGACTTTTGGTAAATATTATGATTTCAAGGAATTGCTCAAGGAGCCTAATGTGATAGAAGCTTTTCAAAACAAAGTGCCGATCCACAACTACGACAGCATGTACGAGCGCTGGTGGCATATGACGCTTAACCAGGTGGAAAACGTAACTTGGCCCGGGAAGGTGAAGTACTTCGCGCTGAGTTCGGGAACATCGGGCGCGCCGAGCAAGCATATCCCGGTCACCGATCACCTGATCCGCGCCATTCGCCGAGGGAGCACGCGCATGTTTTTTAACCTGAACCGCTTCAATATTGATCCTGAGTTATTTACCAAAGGAATGTTGCTGCTGGGGGGCTCTACCACGCTGCAAAATCAGGGGGGCTATTTTCTTGGCGACCTGAGCGGTATTAATGCCGGCAAGATTCCTTTTTGGATACGACCTTTTTATAAGCCGGGGGTAGAAATTTCCCGCATCAATGACTGGAATGATAAAATCGAGGAAATTGCCAAGCACGCCCCGGAGTGGGATGTGGCGTTTATGGTGGGTATTCCGGCCTGGATTCAACTGATGATGGAACGCATCATTGAAGTACACAAAGTAAAACACATCCACGAAGTATGGCCTAATCTCACGGTATATGTGCACGGTGGTGTCCATTTCGATCCATACCGCAAGGGGTTTGAAAAATTGGTGGGCAAGCCCTTGGTTTACATGGATTCCTACCTCGCTTCGGAAGGATTCGTTTCTTTCCAAAACCGACCAGATACGCACGCCATGCGCATGTTATTGCACAATGGCATTTTCTTTGAATTTGTGCCTTTTAATGAAAACAACTTTGACGCCGACGGCAATATCCTTGAAAATGTTCAGGCGCTTTCGATTGATGAAGTGGAAGAAGGCGTCAATTATGCCCTGCTAATGAGTACCTGTGCCGGCGCCTGGCGCTATCTGATTGGCGACACGGTAAAATTTACAAATAAAGAACGCGCCGAAATCGTCATTACCGGACGTACCAAGCACTATCTGAGCGTGGTGGGCGAGCACCTATCGGTAGATAACATGAATCAGGCAGTGCGTGCTGCCGAAGAAATACTGAATGTTGACATTCGTGAGTTCACCGTATCGGCGGTGCAATCCGGCAAGTTTTTTGCCCACAAATGGTACGTAGGTTGCACCCCCCAGATGGATCCACAAAAACTGGCGCAAGTGATTGATGAGCAGCTTAAGATCGTGAATGATGACTACAAGGTAGAACGTAATGCCGTCTTGCAGCCCATTCAAATGGAAGTGATTTCGCCGGAAATTTTTAATCAGTGGTTGGAATCGCGGGGAAAACTTGGGGGGCAAAACAAATTCCCCAGGGTGATGAAAAAAGAATTGTTCGCGGAGTGGGAAGCTTTTGTTCACCAGTCGCCCGCTGCACAAATGCGTTCGGATGAAATCCTTAGTTGATGGCATCCAAACCGGCTTAATTCTCTGTTTTCTGATCGGACCTATCTTTTTTACGCTGATTCAAACCGGCGTCGAACGGGGGTTCCGGGCAGGGGCAGCCGTTGGGCTTGGCATCTGGATGAGCGATACGCTGTTTTTGCTGGCGTTTTATTCGGGGGTGAGTTATATTGCCCAAATCCTGGCGTGGGACGGGTTTTCACTCTACGTCGGGCTGATTGGTAGTGTCATTCTGGCGGGCTTCGGTACTTCTGCTTTGCTTACTAAACCTGCTTTCCAGAATCCCTCCGACTTGCACTTCAAGTCTTCGTCTTCTTACTTTTCGCTGTGGCTCAAGGGTTTTTTGATCAATACGATCAACCCCTTCACCGTTTTGTTCTGGTTTGGCCTGATGAGTACCACTATTTTAAAAAATACCGTAAAATCTACGGATGTTCAGATATTTTTTTCGGGCGTGATTGGCACCATCATCATCACCGATCTGATCAAGATCATGCTTGCCAAGCGTATTCGGCGTTGGCTTCAACCCAAACACATTTTACTGGTGCGCCGTGTTTCGGGCATTGCACTGATTGTTTTCGGCATCGTGCTGCTTATTCGCACGATCATCATTCTTTAATGATTTTTTGTGCCTCCATTTTGTTTTCCATTTGAAATTGCAACCAATATACCCCCGCTGGCAGGTGGCTCAAATCAAGCGACCGGCTGCCAGCGCCGCTGTACAATAGCCTTCCGACACTGTCGAACAGTTTTATCTGGTAGTTCACCATCGAAGTTTGAATCAGCAAAACGTCTTTTGCCGGATTCGGAAATGCCAAAAAAAGCGAAGATTTTGGTGTGCTTTCAAATATCGCTGTTGGCATCAGAGCAGTTTTTGCCAAAAAAACATCGAAGGAATTGCCGGAAGCACGAATGCTCTGCTCATCAAAGTCCGCCTGCCCGATAAAGCTGCCACCTGCCCAAATTGTTTGATTTTCAACACCAATTCGGGTGGCAAAAGCGGAAGCGTTGGAAACAATGTTTTTTGCCCAACGGCAGGTAAGATTGCTGTCGAACGCAGCGATAAAACTGTTGAAATTGCTTCCCGCGGAAAAGCTGAACCCATCAAAATTCATATCGCCCTGGTAAAAACCAACGATAACCGGCTGTTCTTCCCAAAGCGCCAAATCCATGGCTTGTTGCGTAAGCGTGCCGCCAAGCGCGCGTGCAAGCAAAGGCGAGCCATCGGGAGCATACTTCAATACAAAAAAATCAGGCATGCCGGTTGAACTTTGAATGCTGAGCTGGTCGCTCAGGCGCATGACGCCTACCAGATAACCGCTGAGGTAAATATGATCGTTGCTGTCCAGCGCCAGCGCCGTTACATCATCATCAAAAACGCCGCCGGCTTTTTTCGCCCACAGAGGCTGTCCATCTTTGGAAATTCTGGTCAGGAAGGCATCCCGGTCGTATGTATTTGCGGTAAGCACGGTATCTGCGATGCGAGTAGTGTCATTAAAATAACCGGCAATGACAACGTCGCTGTCAGCGGTCAATCCCACTGCTGTGCCGCGTGTATCGCCGCTCTGCCCCTGCCGCAGCGCCCAGGTCAGCTCGCCGGCGGGTGTGAATTTGGCAACGAACAGGTCGGTGTTCCCCTCGGACTGCAACACAGTGTCGGCGATCGCAAGCGAATCTTCAAAGAATCCGGCGACCAAAATATTCCCTGCTTTGTCGCAAGCCACATCGCCAATGTCTTTCAGCCCCGTGCCGTTGATGGCTTTGCCCCACAACAATTGCCCGTCGGCATTGTATTTGACCAAAAAAATCGCGTTGGGATTTTGCCCGGCGCTAAGCGTCAGATGGTCAAAATCTGCCAAGAGCCGAAAATTTCCGGCGCAAATAATGTTATCATTTTGATCTGTAGTGATGGCGGTCACATCATCAGCGAAAGCGCCGCCAGCTCGTTTTGTCCAGTTAACACTGCCATTTGCCGATATTTTGATCAAAAAAATATCTTTATCGCCTTTAGAGGTGAGCACTTGCTCGCTGAGTGGCAGATTGCCCTGGAACGCACCCGCCAGTATCACTGACTCATCTTTCGCAACGCTCAAGCCGTTTAGCGTTTCATTGCTCGCGCTGCCATACGAAGCAATGTATAACCAATTTTGGGCTGTTGTGTTAAAGGCAGTGTACAGGAAAAGAATGCTAATCAGAGTTTTCACGTTCTAATTTTTTAGAATGATAACAAATAGTATCATATTTAGGTGACCTGCTTGCCAATTTAACGTCTAATATTTTATAAAGACAGTACGAATTTTCCGTTCGGTGTGAATTTGTTTTTCTATTTTTCCAAAAAAAAATTGGAATTATTGGTTTTGTTCAACAAAAAGTTTATTTTTGTATTGTTTTCAAACATTTCAGCATTTAATAACCGGCCAACAGTAGCTAAGAAGAAAGAAATAAACAACTTTTAAAATCAAAATACATGTCAAAGGATAAAGAAGCTAAACTCAAATCACTCCAGTCAACGATTGATCGCCTGGACAAAACCTACGGGAAAGGAACTATTATGCGCCTTGGCGATAAGCAGGTGATGGAGGTGGAAACCATCCCAACGGGTTCGTTGGGTTTGGACGTGGCGCTTGGGGTCAACGGATTTCCGCGCGGACGCGTGGTCGAGATTTATGGACCCGAATCATCAGGTAAAACGACGCTGGCAATCCATGCCATTGCCGAGTGCCAGAAGCAGGGCGGTATTGCTGCCTTTATTGATGCGGAACATGCTTTCGACCGTTTTTACGCGGAAAAGCTGGGCGTGGATGTAGAAAACCTGTTGATCTCACAGCCTGATCACGGCGAACAAGCGCTTGAAATTGCTGAAAACCTCATTCGCTCGGGGGCGATTGATATCATCGTGATTGACTCGGTCGCAGCCTTGGTGCCGCGCGGTGAGATCGAAGGCGAAATGGGCGACGCCAAGATGGGGTTGCAGGCGCGCCTGATGTCGCAGGCGATGCGTAAATTGACTGCCACGATCGGTCGTACCGGCTGTACTTGTATCTTTATCAATCAGTTGCGCGAAAAAATCGGCGTGATGTTTGGTAACCCGGAAACGACAACTGGCGGTAATGCGCTGAAGTTTTATGCTTCTATCCGTCTGGATATTCGTAAAACGGGATCCGGCATCAAGGATAAAGACGGCAATATCGTGGGTAATCACGTGCGCGTGAAAGTCGTGAAAAACAAGGTTGCTCCGCCCTTCCGGGTCGCGGAATTCGACATCATGTTCGGTGAAGGGATTTCCAAAACAGGTGAGATTGTGGACATTGGGGTAGATCAGGACATTATTCAGAAGAGTGGCGCTTGGTATAGCTACGATAGTGCGAAAATTGCGCAGGGGCGTGAAGCTGCCAAGCAGTTTTTGATGGATAACCCGGAACTGGCGAAAGAAATTGAGCAAAAAATCAAAGAAAAACTGACCAGTGGCGCCGGCGCCGCGCGGGTGAAGGTGAGTGCATCAGACGATGATTTTGAAACTGACGGAGCAGAAGAGTAATATACAAACAAAAGCCCTCTCAGATATTTTGTTTTGCCTGGAGGGCTGTCAGTTTTCAATCCAATAGTCTGTCCAATTCATCCTTTACAAATGCGCCAAGTTCGCTGACATAACTTCTTGAAAAATCGAAAGCGATACCAGCAGTTTCATAAACGCTTCCGATCGGTTTGGAATAGCCAAGTTCCAGGGCGGCAATATATTGCTGAATTGCATGCGCTGGATATTCCCGGTATTTTTTCCAAATGGCGATAGCGCCTAACTGCGCCATTCCGTATTCAATTGAATAGAAAGGGGATTCAAAAATATGCAGTTGCTTGTGCCAGAGGTACTCAGAATAATGCTCTAATCCTCGGCGGTCAACGTTTCGGGGGCTGAATTCGAGGTAAATTTTCATCCATTCGCGTTTGCGTTCCTCACGGGAATGGTGAGGATGCGTATATACCCAGTGCTGGTATTTGTCAATAGTGGCGATCCAGGGAAGAATGCGCAGCACATTTTCCAACTGATTGATTTTGGCGCGACGCAAGTCATCTTCTTTTGGAAAGAATACTTCCCAATGTTCCATTGCCAGCAATTCCATCGTCATGGAAGCGAGCTCTGCAATTTCGGAAGGTAAACGTTTGGAAGCGCTTAGTTTTTTATCCCGGATAAGGTAGGCATGAATTGCGTGACCGCTCTCGTGCATGAGGGTGCGAATATCATTCTGAAGGCTGGAAGCATTCATAAATATAAAAGGCACTCCGGTCAAACTCAAAGGCATATTATAAGCACCGGGTCGCTTGCCGGGTCGCGATTCTAAATCAAGATGCCCCATTGCCTTCATGATGGCGAGCACCTCCCCGAACAACGGGTGGAGTGCAGATAGACATTCAGTCGCTTTGATAATCAAATCATCTGTATTTTCATAGGGGCGAAGCGGTTCCTTGCCACTGGTATCTACGTTTAGGTCCCAGGGGCGCAATGTAGTAAGCCCCAATGCCTGCTGGCGGTACTCATTCAGGCTTTCTACCAGGGGCAGAATTTCAGAGGCAATGGAATCGTGAAAATCCAAGCAATCATTGACGGTGTAATCAAATCGCCCCAGCGACCGGAATTTGTAGTCACGAAAATTGTCAAATCCTGCATTGTGTGCGATTTGTTGGCGCTTCAGAAGCAGTTCATCGAATAAATCTTCCAATTGTTCTGCATCTTTTAGGATACGCGTGTTTATTTTGTGATAAACGGCTTCGCGGCAGCTGCGATTGGTTTCTTCCAGTAAGGCGTTAGCTTTTTGCAGGGTCATTTGCTTGCCATTCATCCCAATGGTCATTTCGGAAAAAATTTTTCCGTATTCGCGCGATTTCAGTTGTACATCGGTAGATAGAGGAAGATTATCGGCATTGTATAATTCGACCGTATTTCGGATGTTGCGGATGTAGGTAAAAAACACTTCGGAATCAAGCTGATCTACATAAGGCGAAGCAATTAATTTTTGGTGCAAATTGTTCTCCATCGCAGCAATTTTAGGGTACAATTCCTGTACCGCGTATTGGTACAACTCCGCTGCTGACTGGTCGCTGCTATCCACTGTCACGCGGATATATCGCCAGGCAAAAGCTTCACTCACAACAGCGTCCAGCTCGGTTTTGTCCCATATCCACTGTTCCAGTTCCACTGCATCGGCGACGTGGCGCTTTAACAGTTCTTCGTAGTAAGGCTTCAGCTTGGACCAAACGGTCAGCTTAAAATTCTCGGGCAGAAATGCTTTTTTTCTGGGCGTGGGCAGAGTCGTAAAGTTCATGTTGCTGCTGGATTTAATAAACTTGGCTCGCAAGGATTTTTGTTCCTACTTTCCCCGCGAGTCGGATCATTCCTGTTGCCTCAGCTGCATTTACTCTTCCTCGTCGGCGGGGCGATTGTTCTGGTCTGGAGTCAGCATGCCTTGCGATTGCAATATTCCAAACCATTTGACGATCTTTTTGATATCACCAGTGCTTACTTTATCTCGGTCGTAATTGGGCAAAATTTTTGCAAAGTATTCATGTAGTTCCTTTGGGGTGGCTTCCGTATGGATAAGCGGATTTTCGGGGTATTGCTCCAGCATTTTTGTGAATACGTTTTTCAGATCCGTTGTGTCGCCATCATCGGTGTAAATGCCAATGGACTCAAGCGGAGTGAACTGATGTTTCCGTGCGGGCGCAAATTTTCTTTTTCCGGAGCCTAATTCTTCAATGATGAGACCATTAGCGCGATTGGCTGCCATGCGATAAAGACCAGACATGCCGGTTACTGCGATTACATTTTCCAGATTCATAATACTTTCACCTCTTTGGTTAAGAGGCAAAGTTACGCACTAATTTGTCTCGGAGATAGCCTGGAAGCTCAATATGGCAATTAAGTGTAGAAATTTGGAGGGGGAAAACCTGTGGTATGTGATGTTTTTTCTCTCTGTGCTCAAAAGTACGTACAAATTTGTTTAGTTCAAAAAAAATGGGAAGAATAATTTTGAACAATGTGTCCAATTTTAAAAGTTTACGGTTGGTTTAGGCAAGGAAGCGGTGTTGCTTGTTGTTCTGGGATACAGGCGTTACCTACAAGAACCCCGTCGCCAGGCCCTGCTGTTTGCTATTTTTGTAGAAAAGTGTAGGAAAAAGGTTTCCTGCTAAAAGTTGACTAATTTTTGCAATTGCGCTTTAAATCGTTCTGCTGGTAAAAACTGTTTTTCCAAAGCTGTTGAAAATGGTACCGGTGTATCTATACTGGCTGCGCGCAGCACAGGTGCGTCCAAGTACTCAAACAGATGCTCGGAAATGTAAGCCGCAATTTCGCCGCCGATACCGCCAAAGAGCGTGTCTTCGTGCAAAATAATCGCTTTGTTGGTCTTTTTTACTGTTGCGTCAATCGCTTCATAATCAAGCGGTAGTAGGGTCCGCAAATCCAGGATTTCCGCGTCAACGCCAAGTTCTGCTACAACCCTCAGCGCCCAGTGTACACCGTAGCCGTAGGTAATAACCGATACTTCAGCGCCAGGGCGCACAATATTCGCTTTACCGATTTCCACGGTGTAATATTCATCCGGCACATCGGCAGAAATACTTCTGTACAGGGCTTTGTGCTCAAAGTACATCACCGGATTTGGATCCTCGAAACTCGCCAGCAGCAAGCCTTTTGCATCAATCGGATTAGAAGGATACACAACTTTTAATCCTGGGGTATGGGTAAACCAAGCTTCATTGCTTTGCGAATGGAATGGACCCGCGCCGGTTCCCGCGCCGGTTGGCATCCGCACAACCACATCGGCTGCCTGCCCCCAACGGTAGTGCAATTTGGCGAGGTTATTCACAATTTGCGTAATGCCGTAGCTCACAAAATCTGCAAACTGCATTTCGACCATTGCTTTATAGCCTTTCAGACTCAAACCCAAGCCAATGCCGAGAATTGCGCTTTCGCACAAGGGGGTATTTCTAACACGTTCTTTACCAAATTGTTGTACAAATCCATCTGTGATTTTGAACACACCGCCATAGTCGGCGATGTCTTGTCCCATGAGCACCAGATTTTTATGGCGTTCCATTGCTTGCCGCAAACCATCCGAAATGGCATCTACAAATCTTTTATTAGTTGTGTGGGCAAAAGCTGGTTTGACAACTTTTTGCTGATACGGCGCGTACACATCCGCCAGTTCTGTCGAGAGATCAGGCTCAATTACGGACTCGTTATTGGCAGTTTCCCAAGATTGATCAATCCATTTTTTCAATTCCTTGCGAATCTTTTCGATTTTTGCTTTAGTAAGCACGCCTTCTTCCAGCAGAAAATTTTCGTAATTCGACAAAGGGTCTTTCAA
>CAZQTF010000054.1:13435-18634 GCA_964596135.1 uncultured Saprospiraceae bacterium
CGCCCAGGCATCCATCAATTCCTTCGGAACGTATTTTGTACCCGAAGCCTCCTCGTGCCCGCGCATGCGGAATGTGCGACATTCCACCAGTACTGGCTCCGGTTTTTCGCGCATGCCGGAGGCAAGCCTGGCGATGGTATCATACACTTCCAGAACATTGTTGCCGTCAATGATGGCAGACTTCATCCCATAGCCGATGGCGCGGTCGGCGAGATTTTCGCAACGATATTGTTCGTTGGTCGGCGTAGAAAGCGCATAACCATTGTTTTCGATCAAAAAAATCACCGGCAGTTGCCAGACCGCCGCCGTATTCAACGCCTCGTGAAATTCGCCCTCACTGGTGCCGCCTTCGCCGCTGAACGCAAGTGATACGCGCCCTTCCTGCTTCAGTTTATGCGCTAAAGCCACGCCCGCCGCCAGCGACAACTGCGGACCCAAATGCGAGATCATGCCCACGATGCTATATTCCATTGTACCGAAATGAAACGAACGGTCGCGTCCTTTGGTGAAGCCATTCGCCTTGCCCTGCCATTGCGACAGGAGCCGATCCAACGGTACTTCTCGGGTCGTGAAGACACCCAAATTGCGATGTAGGGTAAAAATGAACTCGTCCTGCAGCAAAGCCGCCGTAGCGCCTACCGAAATCGCTTCCTGCCCGATGCCGGAAAACCACTTGCTCACCTTACCCTGACGCAGCAGGATCAGCATTTTTTCTTCGATCAGGCGCGGTTTGAGTAGGAATTGGTACAGTTCCAGGAGCTTTTCGTCGCTCAGATTTCCTCGTTTGAATTCCATCACATTGACGGTCGCAGACATATTTGGTCAGTTTAATTGTAATTTGCCTCAAAGGTAAAACAAATTGAAATTTATTACTCAACGCAAATTTTTATCCAGAATTTTTGAACAGCGCGGCACTTATCCCATTTCATGTTAAGACATTCAATCCATCTTAAATCCTTAAAAAATAAAATCATGCTTAAAAGAATCCTTTTTTTTGCAATTGTAACGCTGCTGGCCACTGCGTGTGGCAATAAGCAAGGCGGCGAGCAATCGGCTGACATGGCGCAATTCGCAGGCGATACGAGTTTCCAAGATGCCCATGATGAGCCGGAAGACTTTGAGTTTCAAGCCAAAGGCGAGATGATCGAGTACAGCACGCCCGATGGCAAAAAAGCCAGCGCCTACGCTCTTATGCCCGAAGGCGAAACGAACAAATACCTCATTGTCATCCATGAATGGTGGGGCTTGAACGATCATATCAAGCAGGAAGCCGAGCGCTTGTTCGATACGCTAAATAATGTAAGAGTTTTGGCTTTGGATATGTACGACGGCAAGGTTGCCACTACGCAAGAAGAAGCCGGTAAATACATGGGAGCCATGAGCCAGGAACGTGGTCAGGCAATCGTTCAGGGCGCTTTGAATTATGCCGGAGACAACGCTGAAATCGGTACCATTGGTTGGTGCTTTGGCGGTGGCTGGTCCTTGCTTGCGTCCATCATGGCGGGTGACCGGGGCGAGGCTTGTGTGATGTATTACGGTATGCCGGTGCAAAATGCAAAAGATTTAGCTCCGTTGGAAGCTCCGATTCTCGGAATTTTCGCTGAAAAAGATGGCTGGATTAATCCGGAAGTAGTCAAAAAATTCCAGGAATTGGCAAAAGCAACCGGGAAAGACTTGGAAGTACATTCTTTCAATGCCGACCACGCTTTCGCGAATCCAAGCAACCCTAACTACGACAAGGAAGCTACGCAACAGGCACGCAAACTGACGCTGAACTTTTTGCAGGAGCATTTGCAATAAAAAATCAATGTTATTGGTTATCAGATTTTTGCAAATTGTTTTTTGATAACCAATAACATTTTTTTAGTTTAGCGAAAATTCCTCTTTCCAGCGGTCGGAAGTGGAAGTCGCTGTATCAGCTTTTTCTTCTAAAGCATTGAAAATCAATTCTATTTGCGATAGCGCCGTCTGATAGCCGATCTTAAATACCTCGTCAATCTGGCGCGTATCAAATAAACCAATTTTGTATAAAGAGCCCGGTTCGAACACAAAGTTGCATCGTTCGAATTTTGCTTTGTTATTTGCGTAAAAACGCAAATCACAGGCTCGTTGGAAAACGCGCATGGAATTGGTAAAATGAGCCTTTTTTACCTTTTTAACAGGGTTGACAAAACTACCAATTATTTGATTACAATTGGACAACAAAGGCTCCACGGGTAAGTTATTCATAATACCGCCATCGGCATACAATTGCCCCTCTATTTCAACAGGGGTAAAAATAGGAGGCAGGGCAGCCGATGCCAGCAACGGACTAATCAGTTCTCCTTTAGAAAAATAAATCGGTTGCGCATTGACTATATCCGTTGTGGCTACGTAGAGCTGCTTGTCAAGCGCTTCAAAACGATCTTCGGGGAAATAAGTTTCCAAAAATGCCCGATAACAATCGCTATCGAGTAATCCTGGTTTTCTGGCAGAATAATAGGAAAAAGCAAATAATGGCGTTTTCCTGAAAAAATCCAGCATCTCTTCCTCAGAATATCCTCTCGCATACAAAGCTCCAACAAGAGCTCCTGCGCTGGCTCCGGAGATGACTTGGGGTTCAATTCCATTTTGGCGCAATGCCTTTAATAATCCAATATGAGCAACTCCCCGAATGCCACCCCCGGAAAGTACGATTCCAAGTTTTTCATTCATAAGTGGGAATTTTTGTTTTACAAATTCAGATCTGAGAACGATGATAAATGTCCTTTGATACAAATAAGCCAAAAGGTTTAGAGGCTTTCGTTAGATTTTTTTGGTTGAATACAGCAGATTTTCGCGTTCCATTTTCATACCAGACGCATTCGACTTCGACTTCGCTTACATAATTTCCTATCAAAGGATTATGCTTTGTAACGTATTTTAATACCTCCATAATCTTTCCATCAAACCGGAGCTGTACCCGGTCGCCGGGTTTAAATTTTCTCATGTTCATGACAGTTCGATTTTGGGTGATTAAATAATGTGAATAAAAGCTGCTGTTTTGGTAAAGGCAGCAGCTTTTATGATACAAATATTTCCAAGGAACTGATTTTTATTCCATGCCAAATGCATAATAATGCGGTGAGGGATCATTTTCATATATACCTTCCAGCATCACTCCGCCCTGCTTATTCCGTAAGGCATCTGCCAGTTTTTCCACGCTGGTTATTTTTTGCCCGTCCACTTTAGTAATAATAAAACCTTCCCGCATCTGGGTCGTCTTGCGAATTTTACCCGGATACAGTTTCTTCACTTTTACTCCACCATCAATGCCGAGTTGTTTTGCTTTATCCTTGCTCAAAGTTTCAAAATCGGCGCCCAAATCACGGAATACATCAATGGTTTCCTTGGCAACAATATCGGTGCTGCCGCTGCGACTCTTCAAAGTCACGACAAAAGTGTGTTCCTGACCATTTCGGTTTACCTTTATCTGCACCTTATCACCCGGGCGTCGGCGGGCAATTTGCTCCTGCAATTGCGGCGAAGTATTGATGTCTTTCCCTTCAATAGACACGATAACGTCTCCTGGACGAATACCGGCTTCACCAGCCGCACTGCCCTGAAGCAGGCTATCGACATATACACCGTTCTTCACCTTCAGGTTTTCCTGTTTGGCAAAATTACCATCCACAGTGCGAATCGTAATACCAAGCACACCACGCTGCACTGCGCCGTATTTCATCAGGTCTTCTACCACCTTCTGTACAATATCGGACGGAACGGCAAAACCATAGCCTGAATACGCACCGGTAGGGCTGGCAATAGCCGTATTAATCCCGATCAAGCCACCTTGCAGATTGACCAGGGCGCCACCACTGTTACCAGGATTGATCGCTGCGTCGGTTTGAATAAAGCTTTCAATGGCGAATTGCTCCTGTAAAATATTGATAGCCCGACCTTTAGCACTTACAATACCAGCGGTAACCGTGGAAGTCAGATTAAACGGATTTCCGACAGCCAGTACCCATTCACCTACTTTTACATCATCCGAATTGTAAAAAGGAATGGTAGTCAGTTCATTGCCATTAATTTTTACGAGCGCCAGGTCGGTCGTAGGGTCGGTACCTATCACCGTAGCCTTATAAGAAGTGTTGTCTGCCAACGTCACTTCTATGTCGTCAGCATCAGCAATGACGTGGTTATTCGTGACGATGTAACCATCCTTGCTGATGATCACACCACTACCTTGCCCCATGCGCACCGGAGGTTGCCCGCCCTGTCGTGGCTGCTGCATACGCGGCCCGAAAAACTCATCAAAGAAGTCCCGGAAAGGATCGGGAATTTCCTGATAATCACGCATATCTTCTCTTGCGCGCCCTTGAAAAGTTGAACGGATATGAACCACCGCGTCCTTCACGTTTGCAGCAACTTCTGTAAAGTCCAGCGGAACCACCTCGCCTTCGTTGTTCAGGGTAAACATCGCCTGAGAGGCAGGAGTACCATTTAAATGTTCAATTTTGATCGTTTTGCCCTTGTTGACCAAAGGGTAGATAAATCCGATGGTTAATCCACTGACAACCAAGGCAATGAGAGCAGCTAATAATAAAATTCTCCTGTACTCTTTCATAGCTTTTTTTATTTAATTAAGTTAAGCTAATTGCCAGGGCAAAGCAGTCTGGCGACGCTCAGATCAGCTACGCCAGACCACTTTCCCCCAACTCAATGTAAATTTTTTATTGAACGGCTATTTTCTTGGCTGGGAGCGCTTTCGCCGTTTCTTTTTTCGGAATCATAATGCGCAGAATGCCATCTTCGTACCTGGCATGAATTTTGGAATCCTCCACCACATTTTTAGGCAATTGGAAACTGCGCTGAAACGCCTGATAACTGAATTCCCGGCGTGTGTAGCGTTCGCCTTCGCCTAGTTCGTGTTCAAATTGTTTTTCCGAAGAAATTTTCAGCAGATCATTGGTAAGTTCGATCGAGAAATCATCTTTTTTCATGCCTGGCGCGGCCATTTCCACCACAAAATTTTCGCTTGTTTCCACAATGTTAACCGCTGGAAGCGTCGTACCAGCCGTGAAGTAGTTGTTGAAATTCCAGTCAAAAAGATCTCTGGAGAAAAAGTCATCGAAGAATTTCGGAAAATCCGGCAAGAGAGACCCATTTCGCTTCATTAGTGTCATAAGTAAGTAAGCAAATTTAAATATATTTTATATATTTGACCTATGGGTCGAA